>JAAZKI010000307.1 GCA_012799905.1 Lentisphaerota bacterium
GACGCTGATTGTCGTATGTAAGCCTGGCGGCCCAAAGGGCCAGCAACATAAAAGCCCAGGGTGAGCGTAGCGAAGCCCTGGGGGAGGCGTATAATAATTTTGAGCCCCGCCAGGGGTGACACATAAAGCTTCAATTGGAAGAAAATCCTTTTTGGATGGGGTCTAACTATCCGCATCGCTGAACTATCAGGCAGCGAATTGCGTCTATGTAATCCGGCAGTACATTATTTTTCGGTTTATGTAGGCTGTCTGTCCGGCGGGATTTCCGGAAAGGCAGGCTTTGCTGTTGAATTCACTTAGGAGTTATGCATGAAAATCGGTATTATTCGTGAGACTAAGATTCCGGAAGACAATCGTGTTCCCCTTACTCCGGAGCAGATTGTCGCCTTGCGTCATACTTTTCCCGGCACTGAATTCAAAGTGCAAAGCAGTTCGATTCGGGCGTATACGGATGACGCCTACCGGCAATCCGGCATTACTGTTGTGGACAGTCTTGAAGACTGCGACGTGCTTTTTGGAATCAAAGAAGTAAAACTGGAAGCCTTGCTTCCCGGCAAGCATTATTTCTTTTTCGGCCATCTGGCCAAGTTCCAGAAACATAACCAGGCTCTATTGCAGAAATTGATCGCTTCCGGAATAACTTTCAGTGATTATGAATATCTGGTGGATGAACAGAATCAGCGTTTAAGTTCATTCAGCTGGTGGGCGGGTTTTGTCGGCGCCTATAATACCTTGCGCGGTTATGGGCTGCGCACCGGCGCCTTTACTCTCCCTGCGACTGATCGAAATTTTACCATGGAGCATGCTTATCAATTGACTGACGGGCTTGCTCGGTTTCCCTTGAAAATCATCGTTACCGGCAGCGGCCGTGCTTCGAGCGGTGCACAGTGTCTGCTTCAACACATTGGCTTTCAAGAATTGAGTCCCCAGGAGTTTCTCACACGTCCCCGCGGTTCCGGTGCATTTTATGCCTATCTCAAGGTGGAAGACATGCTGCAGCACAAGTCCCACCCGGAACAGCCCTTTTCATTCAGCGATTTGACCCAGAATCCCAGTCATTACAAAAGTTGCTTTGCGCCATGGGCTTTCGCAGCGGATGTCCTCCTGGTCTGCCATTTCTGGGACCCGGCCACACCCGTCCATCTAAGCAAAGAGCAGCTCCGGGATAAAAATATGCATTTGCAGATTATTGGCGATGTGACCTGCGATATACCGGGCAGCATTCAGTCCACCTTACGGGCTTCCACCCACAGTGAACCTTATTACGATTATAACCCGCAGACCGAACAAGAAGAACCTGCTTTCAGTTCTCCTCAGAATATTACCTGCATGGCGGTCGATACCCTGCCTAATGCAATGCCCCTGGATGCCAGCCGCAGTTTTGGAGAAGCACTCACGAAAATAGTTTTTCCCAGACTGTTGGACAAATATCTCGATGACCCGGTGATTTTTGGAGCAACTATCGTGCGTGACGGTAAATTGACTCCGAAATTCGCCTACCTGTCAGACTTTGCCGCAGGACGGGACTGCGATTCCTGACGTGAATACCCGCCTTTTTGCCGAACATTGCACCCGAGGATCAAGGTGAGCGATCAGCTCATCCAGGACATGGCCAGGCGGGTAAGGCGTTGCCTTGGCAAGGATCGTGCAAGCGTTGCAGTTGTTTATAACGCCAGTCCCAGCAGGCCGACGCATAGGATGGCGATTTCGCCCAGGTAGAGATACACGGCCCGTGCCTGGTCAAGGTTGGCGAATTCGCGCGGCGGCCAGAATTTCGTGATCATTGCGGGCAGCAGCCAGGCGAAGACGGTGGCGAGGATGCCCAGGATGAACATGCCATCGCGTTCGGGCGAAAGCCGGCTGCCGAGACCGGTGGTGACCAGGACAATGGCAGCGGCCATCAGCCAATGGCGCGGCAGGGCGGTGCGGCTGTCGCCGTCCTCCTCGGTCAATTCCGTCATAACTGCAGTAGCCAGCGCGGCGCACGGCACCAGCCATAGGCAGGAATAACGCAGGCACAGGCAGAAAATCGCCAGCGGCCGCAGAAGCAGCAGAAGGTTGAAAATGGCGTTGCGGTAATACAACTCGGTCTCGGACAGCGTGTTCCCAGGGCGCAGTTTTTGCATGATGGCGACAGCGCCCTCGCGTTCATAGTCGGCAGCCAGCGCACAGCGGACGGCGATGAAGGCCGCGGTCGCCAGCAGGGCGGCGATGAGTTGGTCCGTGACCATCCACAGCACGATGGCGGCGGCGGCAGTTGCGGCTACTGCCAGCAGAGCCCGAGCGAGGACGAACCATGCCGCTCCTGGCGCCTCGACGTCGTGGGCGCGGGCGTCAGCTGTTTCGCCCTGGTCAAAGCGTATACGTGAGACAGTCGCTAAAGCCGATAAGAAGACCTTCTTCATGCATCTTGCTCCTGGTGGTTTTGCACTCTCCGCCGGTATGCAATCTGTTTTCGGGGGGCTATTGGCGGCGGGTGTGCTGTCGTCACATGGGTTTTATTGGCCTAGGGCATTTTGCAGCCCAGTTTTTTCAGGGTCAGGCGGAGTTTATCGCGGTTTGCCGCGGTCATTTCGCACAGTGGCAGGCGGTATTCTTCCGCGATCAGCCCCATGTCCGCCAAGGCGGCCTTGACCGGAATCGGGTTGCTTTCCAGGAACAGGTCCCGGAACAGCGGGTAAAGGCGCTGGTGCATGGCTGTGGCAGTGGCGTAGTCGCCGTCCAGGGCGGCTTTAGTCATGGCGGTGACTTCCGCTGGTATGACATTGGAGGCAACACTGATGACGCCCTTGGCGCCGACCGCCATCATCGGCAGGGTCAGGCTGTCATCGCCGCTGAGAACCGTGATCTCGCAGGCGTCCAAGATAGCGCTGACCCGTTCCACGCTGCCGCCAGCTTCCTTGACCGCCGTCATCAGCGGGTGCTTGGAAAGTCGTGCGATGACGTCAACCGGAATTTCCCGTCCAGTTCGGCTCGGCACGTTGTAGAGGACGACCGGCAGCCCAGAGGCGTCAGCGACCGTGCAGAAATGACGATACAGGCCCTCCGGGGTCGGCTTGTTATAGTAGGGCGTCACTTGCAGGGTGGCGTCAACACCGACGCTCGCCGCGAATTTGCTCAATTCAATGGCTTCCGCAGTGCTGTTAGCGCCGGTTCCGGCGATGACTTGGCATTTGCCGACGGCTAGATTGGCGACGTATTCGATGACTTTGTTGTGTTCATCGAACTTGAGAGTTGGCGATTCGCCCGTGGTGCCGACCGGCACTAAACCGGTCACCCCGCTGGCAATTTGCCGTTGAACCAGTTTCCGCAGAGCGATGTAGTCGACTTCGCCGTTGCGGAAAGGGGTGACGATGGCAGTGTAGCAGCCTGATAGTTTCATACGAAAATCTCCTTGCCGGAATGGCGGGCAATCCGGATTGAGCCGTCAAATCCTCCTGAGGTTGTTCAGTGGGGACATGTCCAATAACGGTTCGAATATGTCCCCGGGCAAGGTTTTAATGTACATGAAAAATGCGACTTTGCAATAATCGCTGATATTTGATCACGCTCAGTGCCGGAACTCGCCCCTCGCCGCTCGCCGCTCGCCCCTCGCCGCTCGCCCCTCGCCGCTCGCCCCTCGCCGCTCGCCCCTCGCCGCTCGCCGCTCGCCCCTCGCCCCTAGTAATTATTCCAGCAGTTTCCTGGTTGCGACGAGGCATTTTTCGACGGCTTCGAGGGCCGGGTAGGCCGGGCATTCGTATTCGATGATGTACCATTCGGTGTTGCCCTTGGTCTGACAGAAGGCGAAGATGTCCTTCCAGGGGCAATCATCTTCGCCGATGAGTGGTTCATAGCCCTTGGCGCGGCTATAGGGTTTCAGGTGGATGGTCTGGCAGCGTCCAGGATAGTCGTTCAGGGTCTGCATGATATTGGCGTTTCCGGCCAGGGCGTTGCCAGTGTCAAGCTGCATGACGACGCGGTCGCTGGTGTTGCTCATAAACGTGTCCCAAGTCGTCTTGCCGTCCAGCAGGGCGAAGTCCTTGGAATGGTTGTGGTATCCGCAGCGGAGTCCGTAGACTGCCAGCTGGTCGGCGATGTCGTTCATGGCAATGGCTTTTTCGAGCCATTCGGCGTGGGTGTTGGCCGCGATGCCCGGCACGATGACGTATTTGTTGCCGACCGCTAAGTTGAGGCGGATAGTGTCAGCGATTTTTTCCGGCTGGAGGCTTTCCCAGGGGGTGTGCCAACCGCAGCAGACCAGGTCGGTTTCCTTCAGCAGCGCCGCGTAGAAGTCAGCGCCCCAGACTGGCGCGCCGGCGAATTCAACGCCTTCATAGCCCATCGCTTTGACGGCTTTCATGGTGGCATAGGGACTCGCAGCGAATTCCTTGCGCACCGAGTACATTTCCAGACCGACTGGGATGTAAGTCATGTTTTTGCTCCTTGGTTTGAGATATGGTGGGATGATAGGGAAAGGCCAGCCGCATCGGGCAGTGGCCGAAATAAGGACTCCAGGGTTCGCCTCAGCATCCGCCAATAAAAACTAAGATTGCGATGATGATGATGATTAGGATGGCGCAGCCGCAGCCTGCATCGGCATGACCAGGCAGCGGCCAGGTGTGGCCGCATTGCAGGCAGACTAACTTGATTTTTTCCCCGCCGAGCAGTCCGACCAGCAGGCCCCACCAACCGAACAGCAAGCCGCCCAGGCAGCCCAACGGCATGCTGTAATTGGACGAGGTCGGCTGGACGTGGACAGAGCCGCAGCGGGGACAAGATTGAGGTTGTCGGTTCATGATGATTGCTTGGATGGACTGGTCGCCGCCAGGGCGTCACGGCGTGCAGACGCGGAGCAATTCAATGTCAGCGAAAGTGATTTTATCTTTGCCAGGGCGTTGTTTGCCGATATTGAGCATTAGGCCGAGGCAGGTGATTTCGTTCGGAATTTGTATTAAGGCCTTGAATTCGCGCCATTCTGAACCGGGCACTGTCTGCAGGCTGGCGCGGGTGAGCGGGTATTTGGTTTCATCCCATACCCACCAGCCGGCCGCGTCTTTTTTCCAGGCGACCGTGACATCGCCGACAGCGCAGCCTTCCAGCTTGGCTCGGCCGCGCAGCAGCAGAAATTCGCCCGGGGTGACTGCTGCCAGGGACGTGATGACGCAGCCTTGGGCAAAATCAGCCGCGACAGCCGCCGCTCCGCCGGATGGCCCTCCAGCAGCGACTGGAGTGAAGGTGCCGACCGGGCTGTCCTTGGACACATAGACGCTCCAGAAGGGCGTTGCCGTGCGCAACTGGTCTTCGTTAGCCGTCTTGCCGTCATCAGCCGCAGCAGTGAAAAGGCCGTTAGGCAGGATGCTCGGCGGCGCCGGCTGTTCTGCCAGCATAGCTTCGATTTCGCGGATGCCCTTGGCGCAGCGGAGCGCCTGGTTGATTCCGGGAACGCGCTGATTGAGGGCGTCTATGTTGTTTTTTGGCCACCATAGCGTGCGTTCATTCCAGGTCCAGACATATTCGTCCGCCACCGTCATGCAGTGGGTCAGCACGCTTTGCAGGCGCCGCAGTCGTTCTCCGATATCGGTCAGGCCGGGATAGATATTCCATTTGTTGTTCGGGTCGTTCAAGTCGCGCGGGAAGAATGCGTCCATGTAGATTGCTGGCGCCATCTGCGTCTGGGCTAGGGCCTTGCGTAGATTCTCCGGTGCGAAGATTTGGCGGAAGTTGGCTCGGAAGTAGCCTGTTGAGTGCATGATGCGCTCAAAGTCGCCACTGCGGTAGAACATGCCTTCATGTCCGTCAACCATGGTCATTTCCGGGAGCAGGCCGTCATAGACGCCATTCAGCCAGGCTGGGAACAGGGCGCAGGAGCGCGAACCGATTTCGCTGACGTCATCGTTCATCGGATAGACCAGGGAGACCAGGAAGAAGCAAAACAGGGTGATGTCAGGATATTCCTTGCCGATGGCGTCGATCCATTCGCGGCCGCGTTGACGGGCCTTGAGCTTGGCTTCGGCATAGGTCGCGCCCATATCCGGGTTGTAGGCGAACAGATGGCCGGAGTCCTTGTAGTCTTCCAGGTCCAGGCACAGGCCCTTCATGCCGGTTTCCTTGGCGATACGCGCCATCAGGGCGAAGTTGTTGCAGACATTGGCCCAGTAGGTGTCAGAAAACCAGTCATGCGGGCCAGTCCGCGTCGAAGTGCGGATGAAGTTGTGCGTCAAGCGTTTTGGCTTCATGCTCCGCAGATAGGCGATGCTGTCAGCGAAATATTCGTATTTCCAGGCTTCGTTTTTGTAGATGCGCTGCGATTCATAGCTGATTTTTTTGCCATCGACCATGCGTGACTCCACGATTCTGATGCCAATGCCATCGAACGGAGTCGTCGCTTCAATTTCAGCCAGGTTTTCGGCGATGGTTTTTGGTGTGGCGTCCCCCCATCCGAAATAGAGCAGCTTTTTTTCCGGCCGTCGCAGCGTCAGCTCCTGTGCTGATGCAGCCAATGGCAGAAGCAGGGTTGAACCAAAAACGGCAAACAGCACTGTCACGATGCGTCTCATAAAAAGCGTCTCCTTAAGATGAATCTTGGATGAATTTTAGGTTAGGAATAGCGGTGTAATTCAAACTATAACGATGAAAGGGTGAAAAACAAGCATTCTTGCCGGTATGTCCTGCGCTTTCAGCGTGCCGTGGACATGGTGGACAGCGTAGTCCAAACTCGCCCCTCGCCCTCATTCTCGCCCCTCGCCCCTC
>JAAZKI010000591.1 GCA_012799905.1 Lentisphaerota bacterium
AGCCCAGGGTAAGCGATGCCCGCCAAGGGCAAGCGCAGCCCTGGGTGAGATGGCATATAATTTGGAGCCCCGAAGGGGTGACACATAAAGCTTGACTTGAAAAAATTTTTCCCAAAAAACAAGAAGTTGGTCGATAGTAGTAATATATCAGGGTCGTTTGTGTTCACAGGGGACGTCGGTCTGGCAAAGTCCGCAGCCGAGGCTGAGGTCCATCCAGCCGTAGTCGCTCAGGCGGTTGATGGTGATGTGCTTGACGGCGTATTCCAGGCATTTGGCTTTATCACGGTCTTTGAAGTCAGGGCCGATGGCATTGGCTGGGCAGCGACGGCTGCAAGCGCCGCATTTAGTGCACCAAGCAAAGGGGTCGTCGCCGTAGGGGCGCTTGTCTGGCGCCAATTCCAGGTCAGTGACGACTGAGGCGAGCCGATGCGCGACGCCGCGTTCAGTAATCAGTCCGGCGGACAGGCCGAAGGTGCCCATGCCAGCGACAAAGGCGACATGGCGTTCAGACCAGTTGCCAGCCAGGCGCTGCACTGCCTGCCGGTAGTCGCTGTTCAGGTGGGGCGGGGTAGCGGCAAAACCCTTTTCCTCCAAGTAGCGGCAGAGTTGGCGGCGCATGTTTTCATTGGCGACCTCGCCGAAAGAGCGGGCGCGCGCCCAGTCCAGGCTGGGGCGTGCAGTTTCCGTCCGGTTGCTGGAGCGGGCCTGTTCCGTCTTTGGCATGCACCAGACTATCACCGAGCGAGTCTTCGCTGCCGGGAATTTCATGGCCAGGGCCTCAGCCGGAGTCCAATGAAAGTCGCCGATGATGGTTTTGAAACTGGCGAAAAGCGGGTCGTCCGCCGCTGCGATTTTCATGGTCGGCGGCTCGAAAAAGCCGTTGGCGCCGGTCGCATAGTAGAGCCGATTCAATTGCTGCTCAATGTCTGCGCGAGTAATGCTCATGTCTCTGCCTCGGAGTTGTGAGATAAAGGTTAAAATGACAGGTGCGAGCGGACAAAAAACTAATGTTACAATATATTACTGTTTTGTCATCTTTCCTAATGAACGCGCCACAGGAGTTTTGAAAATGCTACAAGGGCCGTATACAATTCTGGCCAAGCGCCAGTTGTCAGAGAATGTGTTTGAGATGCGGGTTCGGGCGCCACTGGTGGCGTCAGAGCGCAAGCCCGGGCAGTTTGTGCTCATCTCCCTTGACGAGGAGTACGGCGAGCGCATCCCGCTTACTATCGCTGATGTCGACGTTGACGAGGGCAGCATCACCATCATTTTTCAGCGAGTCGGAATGACGACCATGCAGCTGGCTGAGCTGGAGGTCGGGGACGCATTGGCAGCAGTGCTCGGGCCGCTGGGGCGTCCGACAAACGTCGAGAAGGTCGGTCGGGTAGTCTGCGTTGGCGGCGGCATTGGCGTGGCGCCATTGCATCCAATCGCAAAGGCGTTTAAGGCTATCGGCAATCATCTGACCTGCATCATCGGCGCCCGCAATCGCGACCTGGTGATTCTAGAGGACGAAATGCGAGCCATCGCAGATGAGTTGATTGTGTGCACGGACGACGGCTCTGCCGGCCGCAAGGCGCTGGTGACAGAGCCGTTAAAGGAATTGTGCGAGGGCGAATCCAAGCCAGACCTAGCCATCGCTATCGGCCCGCCAATCATGATGAAATTCTGTGCTGAGACAGTGCGGCCCTTCGGAGTGCCGCTCATCGTCTCCCTGAATACGATTATGGTGGACGGCACTGGTATGTGCGGCGGATGCCGCGTGACAGTCGGCGGTGAAACGAAATTTGTCTGCGTTGACGGGCCGGAATTCGATGGCCTGAAAGTCGATTTTGACGGCATGATCAAGCGCCTGGGGGCTTATCGCAGCCAGGAGCGCAGAATGGCCGAACACGCACACGACGGCGGCTGCCGACTGCAACAAGCCATCGATAAGAAGTGAACAATTTTTTCGTAAACCCAAGAAAAAATAATTGAAAGATTCATCCGCAGATTACGCAGATTACGCAGATTTTTTTAGGGTGTGTTGTACGGGAGAAAATAGCCGAGCAGTGGCAGAAGCGTTAAAAGCGTGAAACGTACGGCAGCCTAAAGGCTGAACTACATACGATGCGGCAGCAGACGTCCACTATGTCCACCCCGTCCACTATGTCCACAGCCGCAAAGCGGCAAAAGGCCCAACGGGGCATGACATACCAGCCCAGGGCAAGCGTAGCGCCGCCCTGGGTGAGATGGAATATCATTTGGAGCCCTGTAAGGGCGATACATAATTCTGAGCTACATACATTGCCCGAAGGATTAAATAAAACTTCGCATATTAATTTTTCACCGTTTAGGATAGTGCTATCATGACTGAACACAGTGCTGCGACGTTGCATGCCCAGGCTGAGGAAATCTGGCAGAAAATCGGTGACCGTTTTTCGAGCCTGAAGCCAGCCGAGCGGATGGCGATTCCACCGCAGGAGATGCCGAGCCAAGCGCCGCATATTCGGCGGCATAACATTGATGAGGTGGCGTTAGGCTACAGCGAGACCCAGGCTCGGGTCGAAGCCGCCCGCTGCCTGCAATGCAAGAATCAGCCGTGTGTGGCCGGTTGTCCGGTCAATCTGCCGATTCGGGATTTCATCGCTGCCACCGCAGAGGGCGATTACAGCCGCGCTATCGGCCTGATCAAGGACTACAGCCTGCTGCCAGCGGTCTGCGGTCGCGTTTGCCCGCAAGAAACTCAGTGCCAGGCCCATTGCACGGTCGGAAAGGCTC
>JAAZKI010000049.1 GCA_012799905.1 Lentisphaerota bacterium
AGGGGCGAGTTATTGTGCTGGACATGGATAATTTTCATAAAGCTCATGGAAGACAAATGTTTTGCTGTCTAATGTCCACTTCCGTCCACGTCCACTCACCACTAAAGTCCACTTCCGTCCACAGTCCATCGTCTACTGAGGTCCACTAATGTCCACTTCCGTCCATTGTCCACTGTCCACTAAAGTGCCTTACCCAGCGTGTCTGGAACGGGTGATTACCGGGACTCCGAGCATCATCAGTCGGCGACCGCTTAGCCATCAAATTATATATAGCCATAACAATAATGGACTTTAGTGGACGTTGGGCGATTGGTGATTATATTCATGGAAAAGTGAAATTTATGTTTTCAAGGCTGCTGGAGGAGCCATGGTCACACCGTTGGAACGCCTGGAAGGGCGGAAATTTTGCGTGGTTTTCGTGAAGGTTATTGATGCATCCACTGAGCGGGTGCAGCTGCAATGCCTGCGTGGCCGCGCCAGTGTGGATAGAGGTAAGGTCAGCGTTGTGGATGAGCATGGGGCTATGTTCACGCTGCCGGGAACGGCGGTAGCAAACATCCTGCCTAACGATGGAACTAAACTGCTCCAGGACGCTGAATATTTTTGTTTGGTTCGGGTCGATGATTCGATCGAGCTGGTCACCCGTCAGGATTCTTGAGGCGAGGCGACGTTGTGCATCGTTTCAACAGGGAGAAGGATAGATGTGGTATTTTGGCGAAAATGACCAGCAGCAGGGACCGGTCAGCCTGGACGAATTGAAGGCAATGATCCGCAGCGGCCGTCTGACCGTAGATACCTTGGTCTGGCGACAGGGCATGAGCGATTGGATGCCGGTTCAGGGCGTGCCGGAGCTTCGCCTGGAGGCGGATTTGGCGCGGCGCGGTGCAGTCGGCCCGCAGTATCAGCCCAGCAATGTCCCGCCGCCGGTTCCGCCGCCGACCGGCATGTCTTCTTCGGCTCAGCCATTTCCTTCGGGCGCGGCTGGCGGTGCTCCGGCGTCTCCGGCTGGTTCGGTCAATGATTCTCCCGAAGATGCAGCGCTGCGTCCTTTGCGGCCCTTGCCTTCAGCCTCAGGGACAGGCTATTGCGTTAAGTGCGGCGTGGCGCTGTCGGCGGAAGGTGCCGGCGCTGATTCCGGGTCTGAGCAGGGCCTATGCCCGAATTGTCGGGCAGCGATTGCGGCCGGCCTGGAACAAGCCCAGACCGCGCCGGCCGGCGGCGAGGAGGCACCCGCAGCCGGCATGCCGATGATGGGAGCGCCGGTCGCATATTATCGGTATGGCGACTTTCTGTCGCGCTTTGCCGCTGTTTTTTGCGATGGCGTCATCCTCTGGCTGATCGACTTCGTCGTCGTCAAGGTGATTACTTTGGGCGCTGACCCTGTCTACGCCAAACTTGATGACGAAGCCAAGATAATTTTTGCGCTGATGATGCTGATGGTCAACATATTGTTAAGCATATTGCTGCCTGCGTTGTATTATGGCTATTTTTTGAACAAGCAAGGCGCGACCCCCGGGAAGAAACTGTTGGGGCTGGCCGTGATCCGCCCGGATGGCAGCTACGTCAGCTTCCTGCGAGGCATGTGCCGCTATTGGTCGACGATGTTGTCAGGCATTTTCTGCGGCATTGGCTATCTCATGGCCTTGTTTGACGATGAGAAGCGGGCTTTGCATGATCACATCTGCGACACGCGGGTCGTTTCCACCCGGTGAGACGGTTGGCCGTTGTTTTTGGGGCAGGCGCGTCGTTGACGCCTGTCTTATAAAGATAGGGACAGATTCAGAACCAAGGAGAACAGAAAGATGCCTTACTGCATACATCAGGTGAATTCAGCGCCGCCGCTGACGTGTGATTGGTATGATCCGGCTTGGCAAGGAGCAGAAACTGCGGAGTTGACGCATGTGCGTCCCGAGAGCAGCGACCATCGGCCGAAAGTGGCTGTGCGCCTGCTGCATGACGACAGCAATATCTATGGGCTGTTTCAAGTCCGCGACCGGTTTATCCGCGCCGTCAACATCGGCTACCAAGCATCGGTCTGCAAAGACTCTTGCGTCGAATTCTTTTTCAAGCCGGATGTCGGCCCCGGTTATTTTAACCTGGAGATGAGCGCTGGCGGCTCCTATTTGTTCTACTATGTCCGCGACCATCAGCGCACCGAGGAAGGTTTTGTCGATTATTCAGCCGTGGATGAAGCCTGCGGCCGTATGCTGACAGTCAAGACGACGCTGCCCGAGCGCATCGACCCGGAGATTGAACGGCCGCTTACGTGGTACGCGCAATTCGTGATTCCAGTCGCAGCATTGGAGCCGTATTGCGGAAAAATCGGCGCATTGGGCAAACGCACCTGGCGAGGGAATTTTTATAAGTGCGGTGATGACACCTCGCATCCGCATTGGATCACCTGGGCGCCGCTGACGGTGCTGAACTATCATCTGCCCGAATGTTTTGATACGCTGACGCTGGCGTGAGAGCAGGGCGGTGATGCGAGCTGCTAGCAAGGAGAAGCGTTCATGTGGGTAGTATTTGCGCTGCTGGCGGCGCTGTTTGCCTGCTTGACGATGGTTTTGGCCAAAGTCGGCCGGAGGGGAATCGCGGTTGCGCTCCGGCCTGGCATCGTCCTGGCCGTGGTGCTGGTCGCTGGATGTGCCGGCAAATTAGGCCACACGCACAAGCCTTCTCTGGCCAATGAGAACTGGAAGATATCTTATACCATACATCGGGTGACTGAGGCGCCGCCGTTGACGTGCGATTGGCATGATCCAGCCTGGCAAGGAGCGGAAACCGCAGAATTGACGTATGTGCATCCCACTAGCAGCTTCCCCCGGCCGAAAGTGGCTGTGCGCCTGCTGCATGACGACCGCTATATCTATGGCCTGTTTCAGGTGCACGACCAATTTATCCGCGCCGTCTACATCGGCTACCAAGCGCCGGTCAGCAGGGACTCTTGCGTCGAATTCTTTTTCCAGCCGGATGTCGGCCCCGGCTATTTTAACCTGGAGATGAGCGCCGGCGGCTCCTATTTGTTCCATTATGTCAGCCGCTATCGTCACCGTGGCAAAGTCAAAGTCGATCGTTCAGTCGTGGCCGAGGCCTACGGCCGGATGCTGACGGTCAAGACAACGCTGCCTGAGCGCATTGAACCGGAGATTGAGGAGCCGCTGACGTGGTATGCGCAATTTGTGATTCCAGTCGCGGTATTGGAGGCGTATTGCGGGAAAATCGACTCATTGGGAAAACGCACTTGGCGTGGAAATTTTTACAAATGCGGCAGCGGGACCTCGCACCCGCATTGGATTGCTTGGGTGCCGTTGACAAAGCGGAATTTTCATCTGCCCGAATGTTTTGGTACGCTGACGCTGGAGTGAGCGGCGAGCGGTTATGTGAGCCGATAGTAAGGAGTTGCGCAAGGAGAAGCGTACATGTGGATAGTATTTGCGCTGCTGGCGGCGTTGTTTGTCTGCTTGACGATGATTTTGGCCAAAGTCGACCGGAAGGGAATCGCGGTTGCGTTCCGGCTTGGCAGCGTCCTGGTCATGGCCTCGGCCGTGGTGTTGGTCGCCGGATGTGCCGGCAAATTAGGCCGCACGCACAAGCCTTCTCCGCCCAATGAGAACTGGAAGATATCTTACTGCATACATCGGGTGGCTGAGGTGCCGCCGTTGACGTGCGATTGGGATGATCCGGCCTGGCAAGGAGCGGAAACCGCAGAGTTGACGCATGCGCGTCCTGAGGGCAGCGACCATCGGCCGAAAGTGGCGGTGCGCCTGCTGCATGACGACCGCTATATCTATGGCCTGTTCCAGGTGCACGACCGATTTGTTCGCACCGTCAACATCGGCTACCAAGTGCCGGTCTACAAGGACTCTTGCGTCGAATTCTTTTTCAAGCCGGATGTCGGCCCCGGCTATTTTAATTTGGAGATGAACGCGGGTGGCGCCTATTTGTTCCAATATGTCAGCCGCTATCGTCACCGCGGCAAAGTCAAAGGCAGTTATACAGCCGTGGCCGAAGCCTATGGCCGGATGCTGACGGCCAAGACGACGCTGCCGGAGTTCGTTGACCCGGAGATTGAGGAGCCGCTGACGTGGTATGTGCAATTCGTGATTCCAGTCGCAGTATTGGAGGCGTATTGTGGAAAAATCAATACACTGGGAAAACGCACTTGGCGAGGGAATTTTTACAAATGCGGCGACGAGACCTCGCATCCGCATTGGCTTGCCTGGGCGCCGCTGACCAGGCTGAGCCATCACCTGCCAGAATGTTTTGGTACGCTGACGCTGGAGTGAGCGCCGGGCGGTTAGATGGCTGCCCAGTGAAGTCGCTAATAACATCATTTATTGGTTGTGAGAGGAGAAGCGTCCATGTGGGTAGTATATGCTCTGTTGGCGGCGTTGTTTGCCTCTTTGACGACGATTTTGGCCAAAGTCGGCCTGAAGGGTCTTGACTCCAATGTCGCAGTTGCGATCCGGACTGGCATCGTCCTGGTCATGGCCTGGATCGTGGTGCTGGTTGCCGGAGGTGCTGACAAATTACGCGACCTGAACCGCACACACATGCTTTTCCTGACCCTGTCAGGAATTGCCACCGGTCTGTCTTGGCTTTTCTATTTCAAGGCGTTACAGATAGGCCAGGTGTCGCGGGTGGCGCCGTTGGATAAATTCAGCATTGTCCTCACCATCATTATGGGCGTTGTTTTTCTGCATGAGCCCTTGACTGCAAAACTTGTGATTGGCGGGGTGCTAATTACGGCTGGCACGCTGGTCATGGTTTTGTGACGCTGAAGCGGGACTGCATTCAAGATGTGGCTTTTGATTTTGGCCGGATGATGGCGAGCAGGCTTTTTTTGTGGTTGATGAAGTCAGCGGCCAGCCAGGCGAGGACGATGACCGAGAAGGCGACGCAGGCATGCGCGAACAGGTCGCCGTGGCGGGTGTAGAAGGTCTCTCCCCAGCCGTCGAAAACCGGCAGTTCGTAAAGTGCGCTGGCACGGGCGAAGACATTGCCGGTCTCGGCATCGATCAGTTGGCCGAGGACACGGCCGTTGGGCGTGATCAGGCAAGTATGGCTGTTGTTGCCGGAGCGGAAAAATGGCCGACGATTTTCGATGGCACGGAAGACCACGTGGCTCAGATGCTGTTCAGCGCCGCTGCTTTCATTGTACCAGGAGTCGTTGGTGATGGTCATCAGGAGGTTGGCGCCGCGTCGCGTGAAGTCGCGGCTCAGTTCGGCAAAGACGTCCTCAAAGCAGATATTGACGCCAGCATAAGCGCCGTTTGGCAGGTTGAAGAGATGCAAGTCGCGGCCGGGGGTGAGGTCGCGTCCCATGCCGATTAGCTCGCGCAGCCAGGGCAGTTGATCCCCGAAGGGCGTGTATTCGCCAAACGGAACCCGGTGGACTTTGTCGTAATATTCGACTGTCTGCCCCTGTGGATTGAGCAGGAAAGCGGAGTTGAACAGCAGTGCGTCCTGCGGTTCAGCGCCTTGATGCGGCAGCCGGAATTGGGTGGCGCCCACCAACAGCGGCGTGTCAATCTCCCGCAAAAGTTGATTGCGGGCGACCGTGTAGGTGTGATTATTAAGGTCGGCTGGGACAGCGCATTCAGGCCAGAGGACCAGGTCGGGCTTGCGGCTTTCTCCGAGTTCGGTAAAAGCTGTGCGAGTCAGACCGACATACGTGGTCAGGGCATCCTGGAATTGCTCTTCGGTCCAGAAGCGGCATTGCGGCAAGTTGCCTTGGACAGCGAGGACGGTCAGGTTTGGCGTTGATTCCGGCGGCAGGCTTTCAGGAGAGCGCCCCCACCAGCAGACTGGAATCAAGACCAGGGTCAATAAGGCGAAATGCCAGGGAAAACCGCGTCGGCCCGGAGTAATGGCGAAACGTATAATGCGGGTCGCTTCAATTGCCAGGACGGCATTGACGAGCATGATGACAAAGGAAATGCCGTACACGCCGGTGAAAGCGGCGCATTGAATCAGGCCAGCGCGGCGATATTGGCTGATGCCGAGTTGATTCCAGGGAAAGCCGGTCAGGAGCCAGGCGCGCACCCACTCCAGGCTAGTCCAGAGAGTCGCTGCAAAGACGGCCGCAATAATGAGGCAGCCAGTGCGCTGGATGAAGAGGAAGCCTGCGCCAGGAAATGGCCGGGCGAGGTCCTGCCGCAGACGCCAGACTAAAGCGCTGAACAAAGCGTACCAAGCCATGGGAAACAGCGCACACCAGATGGCCAGGAGAAAACCAGCGCCAAATCCGACTTCATTCAGCCATAGAAGTGAACTGGCGAAATGGACGTAGCCAAAGATGTAGCCGACCGCGAGGCGCTCACGCCACAGGCGCGGCTGAGGAATGACGAAGAAGGGCAGAAAGGCAATCCACACCAGCAAATCCCAACGCAGTGGCGGAAATGCAGCGCTCAACAACAGCCCGGAGACCACGGCAGCTACCGCGCGCCAGAAAAACAGGCAGCGGCCCATGCCAGCTAGATTGGGCGGCGCGGCGTCAGCAGGCGGCGTCGACGGAGGTGTCGAGGATTGCGTTGGAGAGGCCATTTTAGGTGAACTTCGTTCGAAGAGCGTAGGATGGACTAGCGCCCACAACCTGTTTTTAACCACGGATGGACACAGATGAACTTAGGGTGGACTCTGCGTTCACAGCTTATTTTTTAACCACGAAAGACACGAAAGGACTTAGGGTGGACTACCCGTCCACAGCCTATTTTTTTAACCACGAAAAACACGAAAGGACACGAAATTTTTGTTTTTGGGTTGCTGTTGTAACCACTGAACACGCGGAATACACGGAAATTTCTTTTTATTATGCGAAGTCTCGTGATGAACGCTTGCTGTACTGACTTCCGGCTGCCGTCTGTAAGCCAGGCGGCCCGAAGGGCTACAACATAAAAGCCCAGGGTAAGCGCAGCCCGCCCAGGGTAAGCGCAGCC
>JAAZKI010000200.1 GCA_012799905.1 Lentisphaerota bacterium
ACATACAGCAAGCTGAAGCTTGAACTACATACGGCAAGCTGAAGCTTGAACTACGTACGGCAAGCTAAAGCTTGAACTACGTACGTCGGCACGCCGGGGACGGCATTGCGCTCATTTACTTATTACGGCTGTTGCGCTTCCAATTCCGCCTTGGCTTTATCGTAGGCGGCCTTGACGGTGGTCAGGCGGTCGGTGAGAATGAAATCCACGCCGAGTTTGAGGAGGGATTTCACCTGCGCTGGGTCATTGCAACCCATAAAAGAGACCTTGACGCCGTTGTCGTGCAAGTACTTAATTTCCTCGGGCGGACAGCGCTTGATCAGCTGAATGAACTCACACTTATTTTCCACGGTCTGCTGAGCGTACTTACGGTGTTGCTCCGACGTCCACTCCTCAGACCATTTTCCGGTGCGGGACATATTGCAGATACGGATGCCTGGCGTCTGTTGGCGAAGCTTGGGAACCATTGACAAAGAGGTGGCTAAGAAAGCCTGGTGCAGACGACCATCCTTCTCCAAAATGCGGGCACATTCGAGCGCAGCGCCCCCGGAGACGTGGACATTCAGCCAGACGCCATCCCTGGGCAGGCAGTCGAGAACCTCCTGGAAAGTCGGAATCTGCGCAGGCGCGACCTCGGGACGGCGTTTCTTGAGAACCTTGAGCTTGCGCACCTCGTCAAACGTAAGATCGCGGATGCGTCCAGTGCCGTCAGTCAAGTTGTCAACCGTCCTGTCATGGAAGATGACGAGTTCGCCTGTCTTGCATCGTTGGATGTCGAATTCCACCATTGCCGCGCCGAGTTTGACCGCGCTCACAAACGCAGGAACAGTGTTGTTCGGGAAGTTTTCATTGTCGCCCTGGTGTGCGCAGATGCCTCCAGACGGCATTTGCGCCAAAAGCACGACTGGCAAAAACGCAATACAGAAAAGAATATGCTTCAACATTTTTAAACCTTATGCTTTCACTCAATTGGGTTATAAAAACGCCAAAAAGAAAGGAGGCTGCAAAAAAATACTCTAGCTGTCGTCAAACTGCTTTTCAAGTTCATTCCGAGTATTTATCACCAGCTTGCAATCGCTCCCCTTTTGACGCAAGCAGCAAAGCCAAACGCACATAGCTGAGGAAATGGACTTGCGGCCTGGCATTTGACTGTCCTGAATATAGAACTATCTTTTGCCTGGTTGGATTCTGATTGAATTTTTGGCAATGTTCGAAATCTTGATTTTGGCTGATAGCAGTACAGTTCCCTACATGCCCCGAGATGCCAGCCCTTACGCCAAAGGCATTTTCTATGACGCCGAAACTATGAACCAGCACCCTAGGGGGTTCCCATGTCCGAAAAGATTGGTAAGCCGATGCATATACTCCTCAACCAAATCTCCTGTAATCGTGGCGGTATTATTTTGTCAAAACACCTAATGAAGCATTGTCTTTTTCTGATTTTCTCCCTGTGTCTATCCCTTGCTCAAGCCAATTTGGCGCCCAATGGTGACTTTAGTCAGATAGATGGGGACAGTGCAGTTGGCTGGCTTCCCCAGCGTCGCTGGAAAGGCGCCAGCCATTACAGTGCCGTTCCCGGTGAACTGACCATTTCGCGCCCCGATGCCGACGACGGGGCTGGCGCCTTCCGCTGCCCCAAGTTGTCAGTGACAGGCGGCCAGAGCTACGACTTTTCCTGTCAGATGAAGGCAGACTTGGATAATACAGACAGCTATGCGGAATTCACTGTGAGCTGGTACGACCAGGCCAACAACCGCCTCGATCATAACTGCATTAAACGCCTGAAAGTCAGCCAGGACTGGAACGAACTGCGAAAAGTACTAATCGCCCCAAAAGATGCCGTGACAATGGACCTGTTCCTGGTGATGGGACGCAAAGGCAAAGCGGCATTCCGCAATGTGGTGGTCATCCAGGTAGAAACCGAAAAAACAGCCGCCAACCTGTTGCCGAATCCTGATTTTTCCAAGCTGATAAAGAATTATCCCGAGGGCTGGGAGCCAGCTTGGCGCTGGGCAGGAAAATCAGAATACAGGACGGAAAACGGCTGCGCCATTATCGAACGAAAAGAAAACGACAATGGCGCGGGAGCATACATCTCCGACCCAATCCCACTTCGCGATTGCGAATTTGTAATTGCCGGCGCGGAACTCATGACAGAACAGATGGGCGGGGAATGCTGGATCGCCCTGAATTTCCGTGATGCCAAGGACGCTGCTTGTCTGTCAGCAAACCTTCTGAAAATTAAGGAAGACACTGCTTGGCAAACCATTCGCAAGACAGTAGAAGTTCCCAAGGAAGCGGTAACGGTACGGATGCACCTGGTACTGGCAAATCGCGGCAAGGCAACATTTCGAAAACCTTTCCTTAGCGATCAGCTCCAAGATGAGGACGATTCTGCCGACACTGGCTCAATGATTCTGAACGGCAGCTTCGAAGAGGTTGACTTAAATCCGGAATTCTTGGACTGCTTCACGCTGGTGAAAGGCAAGGCAACACGCTCCAGCCAAGCCTTCCATGGTTTCCACAGCCTGGAATTGTCTCCGGGAGCAGAAATAATCTATGCCTATCCTGACGCTATCCCCCTGGCAGTGAAGGCAGAGGACAAACTCCACTTTTCACTCGCCGCAGCAGGCGAAGGCGAAGCTACTGCCACCCTGGAATTCCTTGACGACAAGGGCGCCTTCTGCAGCAAGAATGCCCTGGCCAATCGTCCGGCAGGTTATACTTTCGTGAACAAGACTCAAATAGTCACTATACCGCCCCAAGCTACTGGCGCTCGCCTGAGCCTGCGCAATTCCAGTGACAAGCCGGTTTGCGTTGATGCCCTGCACCTGGGAAAGTTGCCTTTTGCGCCGGACGAAATACTGGCAATCCCTCGGGAAATCGACGTGCCAGCAGCAAAGTGCGAAAATTTCAGCACCACCACGGTCGCTGATTACAATGGCGCACCCAGCATATTCATTGATGAGAAACCAATGACCGGAGCCATCTTCACCCTCAGCAATCTGCGCCGGAACACCCGCAAGCCTTGGGTAACTTACATCAGAAAAATGCTCGACTACGGGAAATTTCCTGTAGTCAATATCGAGTGCCTCCTGACTCCGGAAAACTCCAGTGAAAAATACACCCTCACCACCGCATTAGACGATTTGGACGTGCAAATCCGCACAACCCTGGCAGAAATTCCTGATGCGCGCTTCATTATCTGGGCATTTATGGAACCCAGCCTTGCCTTTGCCGGCCAACATCCAGCGGGCGTCGTGCAACTGGAAGACCCGACTTTACGCTGGGCGGCGAGTGTGCCACCCTACAGTTACGGCTCAGAAACCTGGGGACGCCAGTGCAACCGCCGCCTCCAGGAGCTGATAACTGAATTAAGTCAAAAAGAATACGCGCGAAACATCATCGGCTTTTCTCCAGGAATGGGCAGCTGCGGTGAAAACAACCACTGGCACGCACGCACCGTCGGGGCACACGCACCCCAGGATTTCAGTCCCGCCATGACCAATTTCTTCCGCAAATGGCTGTTGCAGGAATACGGCGGCGATGTGGCAAAATTTGCTGCTGCATGGAACCGCCCTGCCCCATTCAATTTTAGTCAAGCGCAAGTGCCAACCTTGTTGCAGCGTGTCCCTAAAAAGCGGGGAGCATTCTACGATACGGATTTGCAGCGGCAAAGCCTGGACTACATCCGCTGTGATTCCCAAGTCATTCTGCACCGCGTACTTAAACTATGTCAGACAGTAAAGGAGCAATCAGACAACAAACTCTTCACCTTCGCGCAATTCGCCTATTTCACGGGATCGTATTTACACAAGGAATTACAACTTGCCCTAAAAAGTCCCTATTTGGACGGGTTGGGACCAGCTCCCCCATACATCAATCGAGGTCCGGGAGACGATATTATGGACCACGGGCCAGCGGAATCCATTCGCCGAAACGGCAAAGTCTGGCTCTTCCAGGCAGATGTGCGCTCCCATCTCGCCAGCGCTCACAACTGGCGCTATGGCAGAACCCACAACGAAGAAGAATCATTGGCCGTGTACCTGCGGGACTTAGGGCACTATATGACCACGGGCACCACGCCATACTACCTGAATTTCGAACGTTGGTTCGATACGCCCCGACTGCTGGGCTTGGCTTCCAGATTCAACGAATACCTGACTTTGGCAAGTTCATATCCCAGGCGTTCCGCCGCCGAAATCGCCGTGATTGCCGACCCGATGAGCCTGGGCGTGGGAACGGAGTTCAGCTACGTCCGCCGCATCATGCCGCCAATGCAGAGTTCACTGGAATACAACCGAACCTTAGAATGGCATCACCTCGCAGCACCATACGATTTCCTGTTGCTGGACGATTTGCTGGAAGCAAAGGACCTGAATCGCTACAAAGTGATCATCTTTGCGGCCAATTATGCAATCTCAACCAAACAACGCCAGCTGGTGGAGCAGCTATTGAAACAAAACCAGCGTACCTTGGTCTGGCTGTACGCTCCGGGAATCTACAACCATCAGGATGGAGAATTCCAATACGGCGCCCAGCATGCCGCCATCAGTGGCTTCCAGCTGGAAATGAGCGACAAAATACACGATTTAGCCATCAAGCTCCGCGACGGCAGCGAGGCGGGATTCTTCACCAGGGAAATCTACGGCGGCATCACACTGCCCGACAAGCCATTCATCCTGCGACGGGAAACATTCCGCCCCCGCCTAAGCGTCATGCCTGAACCTGGAGTGGAGATTTTCGGGCACTACCTGGAAGACGGGAAGCCAGCCGCTGCCAAGCGTGTACAAAAAACACACACTGACATTTTCTGGGGCTCCGCTGCCCTCAACAAGGAAGTGCTTACTGATATTCTCAGAGAAGCCGGCGTGCATTTGTACAGCGACAAACCCGCAGTTGTCTATGCCAACCGCAATTTCCTCTCCCTGCATACTCCCACTGCCGGCACACGACCCTTGAAGTTGCCCAGCAAGGCGGAAATCATCTACGATTTGTACAATGAGAAAATTTTGGCTGAGAACACCGATAGTCTGGAATTGGAAATGCCTGTCAATAGTACCTGCCTAGTATATTTTGGCGACAAGGCGAGTTTTCTGGAACGTCAAGCCAAAGTGCGTCAGGATTTGGCAGACCGCAATGGTGCGCTTCAGGCGGCAAAGCCTCAATTTGCTTACGCCCCTGCCCCTCCGCCCATGCGCGGCAAGGTGGCGAAAACCGATATTGAACATAGTCCGGACAATAGCGGCTTCATCCGGCATTGGCGCTTCTTGGGTCCCTTCCCAAATACTGAAAAAGAACCACGAGGCTGGGACGTCGACCACTTCCAGGGCGAAACTGCCAGCATCCAAGACTTTGCCAAAACCTACTCCGCAGTCTTCGACACCACTGGCGCCAATCGGGAAAGGGAAGCCATCGCCTGGTTCAATGGCGAAAAAAAGAAGAAAAGCCTAGAGCTGAAGTGGATTCCGGTGGAATTCTCCACTGGCACGGTGCGAGCATTGTATGAGGAAATAGAACTGCCCTTCTCTGATTGCATCACCTACTATCTGGCTTGCTATGTCAGTTCAGACACCACCAGAGAGGCATTGCTTACCGTGGGCAGCGATGACGGTGAAAAATGCTGGTTCAATGGCAAGCAGGTTACCAGCTTCTTTGCTTCTTCCCGGAGAATGCTCCCTGACAGCGAAAAGGCTGTAGTAACCCTGACCCCAGGCAGGAATCTTATCCTCCTGAAAGTCACTCAGGGTGGCGGCGGGGTGGGACACGCCGTGCGTTTCCTAGACCCCAAAACACAAAAACCTGTCCGCAATCTCCACATAACCTTAGAATGACTGAGGGTGGGCTACCCGTCCATAACCTATTTTTAACCACGGGTGGACACGGGGGGACATGTTTTTTTTATAGGGCTATTGCTTGGGCGGATGAGATTGCACGCGAGTCGGCTTCTGAAATTCAACAAAGGAATGGAATCATGATTCAAACCGTTACCGGCCCAAGAGAGCCGCATGAGTCCGGAGATACCCTAATCCATGAACACATCGTCTGCGTGTCACCGACGTTTTCCCGCGTCTTCGGAGAGGCGTGGTTTCCGCGCGAAAAAGTCATCGAAGCCGCCGCCGCCCAACTGCAACGACTGAAGGACAAATATCACGTCGGGCTATTCGTGGATGCCACTCCGCCGTGCCTCGGCCGGGACGTCCGTCTGCTTGAAGCCATTTCGCAACGCTCCGGCGTCTGCATCGTCGCCTCCTCCGGGATGTATTTTTATCCGGAATTCGGGCTGGACCGCCTGCCGCCAGAACTCTTTGCAGACTATTTCGCCGCCGAATGTGCTGACGGGATCGAAGGCACTTCAATCCGCCCTGGCATCCTCAAGTGTGCGGCAGAGGGCAACGCTTCGCTTGTCGGGGTGGAAGTCATGGGTCGGGTACAGAAACTGACCGGGCTGCCGCTCTTCGCCCACTCACGCGCCTCTCAGGAGACCGGCTGTGCCATGCTCGACATCTTCGAACGCTGCGGCGCGAACCTTGACCGGATCGTGATCGGTCACGCCGGAGATTCCGGGACTGCGGACTATGCGCGTAAACTGCTGCAACGCGGCTGCCTGGTCTCCATCGACCGGTTGTTTCGCGGAGGTACTGAACGCAAAGCCGCGATTCTGGCGGA
>JAAZKI010000609.1 GCA_012799905.1 Lentisphaerota bacterium
CTATCGGCATCAGCCGGGAAGGCTGCCCGGAAGCCGATGACGATGACACGAAGAACAAAATTTTCGTGCTGAGCCTCTGTCCGAAGCAAGCGGAGGAGCCCTACTTGCAGTTTGTCGCGCACGTGGCTAGGATTCTTTCCGATGAAAAGAACATCGAGAAGATAGTCGCCAGCAAGAACGCGGCGGAAATACATCGCCTGTTCAGCGCCAAGACGGCAAAGTAACGCGCAGGAGGCGAGGGGCGAGATGAGGGAGGAAAGCTGTTGTTTTATCCGCAGATAACGCAGATGACGCAGATTTTTTTAGGGTGTTGTTTGTACGGGGAAACAGCCGCAAAGCGGCAAAGACCCCAGCGGGGCCGTCAGAACACAGCCCAGGGCAAGCACGCCGGAGGCGGGCGCAGCCCTGGGTGAGGCAAATAAATTGGATGGTTGTCGAGCTGCGTAAGGTGCGTTTTGCGAGCAGAGGTTTTGTTTAGGGGTGAGAGCTGCACCCGGCGGCCGTAGCTAGTCCCAGCAGCGGCCGCTCTTTGCCGCTTCGCCGCAAATCACCCTTCAGGTTTGGCTTCCGCCGCTGGCTTCTCTTCCGCCGCTGGCTTCTCCTCTGCTGCCGCTGGTTTCGGTTTATCTTTCAGGAGTTCGGCGAGGGTTTTGTTGACATTGGAGAGGGCGTAGGTTCCGACTTCGTAGGTCCATGGCGACAGGCGGTCGTTAAGCTCCTTGGCCTTGTTTTGCTTTTCCTTGACTTTGCGGGCGAATTCGGCATCCAACCGGTCTTTGTCTTCGGGCTTTTCATCAGCAGGCGGGATGCGGGTCAAGTCGCCTTTCCATTCGACATTCAGCGACAAATACTGCTTGCCGTTGACTACGGCGCCAAAGCGGATGGTATAGACAAAGCCGTCGAAGTCCATGGCAGTCAGGACTTTTTGTTTGTCCATGCCGATGTCTTCCGGTTTAGCGGCCGGGTCTGCGACATCGTTGAAGCGAATCCAGGAAAAAGCGCTCTTGATGCTGTTAAGTTTGGTGTTGTCGACTTCCTTGTCAGCAGGGATTTCGGCCAGCAGGGTGAAGTCTGCGGTTTTATGGTCACGGCTGACGCTCCAGAGCGGTTCGCCGTTTTCGCTCAAGGTCGCGTTTTTGAGGTCGCTGATTTTGAAGAATTCCTTGTCGAGCCAGAAGCTGACCGGTTCATCAATCAGTCCGAAGGTGTGATTGGTGCTGATGACGCGATGGTCGGGCAGCTCCAGGTAACGTCCGACCGGGATGGCGCCGCCGCCCATGCCCATCATGCCGGGCATCTGCGGCTGGCCTGAATCCTTTTCGATTTTTTTGCCGAAGACGAGTGTTTGCAAGGCCTTGCCGTCTTTATCGGCGAGGGTGACAGTGACTGCGCCCTGGTCTGGGGTCAAGTGCAGGTCGCCGCGTTGCGTTTCATCGACGGTTATGTTCTGAGCGATCCTGGTCTCGGTCAAGTCGAATATGAATTCATTCAGTTCAGCGAAGTTAGCCGGATAGCCGTAGCGGTCCTTGACTTTCCAGCCATCGTCCTTTTTCTCCAGGGTGATGGATTTGTCGACTGACCTCAGCGTCACCTGGCATACATTGGCGCTGTTGAAGTCTGTGGGCAGGATAGTCGCCCCGCCGGTCTGGCCGCCATCTCGCCAGGCATCATCGTGCGAACGGTTGACAAAATAGGCGAATACGGCCAGCACGACGGCGACCACGACCAATATGATTAGTTGTTGCTTCTGTTTCATTGACGGACGCTCCTTTTGCGTTTGATGATAGCCAGGGTGATGCCGCCGATGATGACGAGGGCTGGCATCAGGGCGATGTTGGCCAGCATGATATTGTTCTCCAGGCTGTCGATATCCTGCCGGAGTTGTTTGCGCACTTCCTTCAATTCCTTTTTAGCCTCAGCCTCTTTGCGACGGAATTTGGCCAGGACTTCCCGCTGCTCGGATGACAGCAGGTCTTTTTCGCCGGGGGTGCGCTTGCGCTGCAATTCGTTGATTTCCCGTTGGATGTCCTGGAGTTCGGTTTCCAGCTTGTTGATCTGGGCCTGGTAGCGTTCGGCAGCGGCGATTTCCATGGCTCGGACGCGGGTGAACGGCCGCGCGGTGCCGCTGCGGGAGCGGATAGCGAACAGGGCGCTGTCGCCGGCCATGTTTTCCACTAGGTTCTGAGCCAGGGCCAGGTTATGGTTGATGGGCTGCGTGAACCTCTGGCCGAAGATGCTGCTTTGCCGGACGCAGAAAGCGTCATAGAGGATGTCAGCATCGCCGACCAGGACGACAGCGCCGGGCTGGGTCGATGCTTGCAGCCAGCCGCCTTCGGGCGCTGCGGGCGGCGGCGGTGCGGTGTCCTCGCCGTCTTTGGGTGTGGGCGGCGGCGGGCCGTCGGGATAGGCGGTTTTGAAGGTGCCGGTCAGGCGGATGGCGATGTCCTTTGCCTTTTCGTCTGAACGGAACGACCTCAGCATGTCTTCGCCGCTGCGTTGAGCCATGAATTTTTCGATCATCTGGGAGTCGTCAGAGCTTTTCAGGAGGGTTGTTTTCGTCAATCCTTCGGCCGGGTCTCCAGTGAACATGCCTGCGTTGAGCAGCAGGATGGAGGACAGCTGGGCAGTGACCGGGGCGTCGGCAGCGACATTGTCCTGGGTTAGGCTGAGGACGGTCGGCATCTGTTCGGCGCCGCCCTGGGCGCTGCGGCGGATTGCGGTGGAATTAGCGCGGTCGACGATTACCTGGTCGACATTGAAGTTGATGCCCCAGGCTTTCAGCAGGGGCTCCAGGGTCGAGGAAGGCGGCGGGGTGTACTGCATCTGCCTTTGTTGCTGTTGCTGCTCATGCATGTCAGCCATGCAGAGCGGGTCCAGGAAGGCGATCAGCCGGCCGCCGCGGAGCACGAATTGGTCAAGGGCGAACATGGCCGCGTCTCCGATGTCTCTCGGATGCAGAACCAGCATTACGTCAATGTCAGAAGCGATTTCCGTGGTGTCCATGCTGACTTCGACCACGTCATATTCTTTTTTCAGTTCGGAGACGATGAACCAGGCCGGCTTCATGCCGCCCTGGCCTTGCATCATCATCATTGGGTTGTCGATGCCCCCGAACACCTTCATAGCGCTGAGCACTCCGACTTTGTTTTTCTTTGGATTAGTGACGTTGATGATGGCTCGGGTCAGGTCGTATTCCAGGAGCATTTCCCGTTCTGGGCTGAGGAAGGGAATGGCCTGGGTGTTGTCGGCGCAGGTGATGGCCAGGCCGAGGTAGATGCGGTCGTCAGCGCCGAACATGTCCGTCGACTGGCCGATCACGCCGTCGATATTGGCCGAATCCTCGGCATCGGAATCGGGCTTGGGATTGAGTTTGGTGATCTGGATGCGCTTGCCGGCATGGCGTCGATATTCCTTGAGCAGGTCTTCAACGCGGCTGGCGTAGGTCTTCAGGCCAACCGGCATCTGGGCGGCGTCCTTAGAATAATAGAAGCGGATGTTGACGTTTTTGTCCAACTTTTTCAGGGTTTTGATTGTTCCTTCGGACAAGGTGTAGAGTTTGTCCGCAGTGCCGTCAAAGCGGATGTTGGAGGAGCGGAACAAGAGATTGACGATGATGAGGATTACTGCCATGGCCACTATGCCCACAAAGGAATAGAGGTAGGCCTGCAAGCGTTTTTTATTTACACTCATGAGGGATTTCCTTATGTTTTTTCAACGCGTCGCCGGGGGCTCCGGCCGGCATGTCGTTTTGGATCGGTTTAGATTACCGGCGGTTTCGGAGGATGATGGCGGTGGTGAACAGGGCGAAGATGGTGAGTGTGCCGAAGTAGATCAGGTCGCGCAGGTCAAGGACGCCGCGCTGCATGCTCTCGAAATGGAAGATGATGCTCAAGCCGGCGGCGAATTCGACCAGCCAGTTGGCTGCGCCCCATTTCAGGAGGAGGCTGGTGACTGGCGGATAGCCAGCGAGAACCAGGAACAGGCAGATGACGACCGAGGTGATGAAGCTGATCACTTGATTGCGGGTGCAGGCCGAGGTCATGCCGCTGATGGCTAAATAAGCGCCGGCGATTAGAAAGCTGCCGAAATAGCCGGTCAGCATCGGCCCGAGGTCAGGCTCGCCCAGGTAAAACACGGTAATCGGCATCGGCAGGGTCAGCAGCAGGGCAAAGCCGAGAAATAGCCAGCCGGCCAGGAATTTCCCCAGGATAGCCTGGGATAAGGTGATCGGCATGGTGAAGAGCAGCTCTAGTGTGTCCATGCGGCGCTCCTCGGCCCATAGGCGCATGCCGACGGCTGGGACAAGAAGCATGTACAGCCACGGATGCCAGATGAAAAAGCTCAGCAGGGAGGCCTCGTTGTAGCGGAAGAAGCCGCCCATCATAAAGGTGAAGAACCCCATGAGCAGCAGGAAAATGACGATAAAGACATAGGCGACCGGCGAACTGAAGTAGCTGGCCAGCTCGCGCTTAGCGATGATCCAGATGTTTCTCATTGGTCGGCCTCCTTGGCGCTGTCCAGGCTGGTGATGGCGCGGAAGACGTCGTCAAGACGCCCGCTGTCGGTATGCAATTCGTCAAACGCCCAGTTGCGGCTGTCAAGCAAGGCCTTGACTGCGGCGGCAAGGCCGTCTTTTTTCTTGTTATCTCGGACTGGGATGGAGACGGTGATGGCGCCTTTATGCTCGGAGGTGAGGCTCGGCTTGCCCGCGTTAGGCAGACTGGCGACAGCCTGTTCGAAGTCTTTGAAGGCCACGCCTTGGATTCTGACGACGACGGTTCCGGCAGTGGTTGATTTGGCGCGCATTTCAGCTGGGGTGCCATTGAAGACGAGGTGGCCCTGATCAATGATGATGACGCGCGTGCAGATGGCCTCGACTTCCTCAAGAATATGGGTGGAAACGATGATGGCCTTGTTTTTCCCCATGTCTTTAATCAGTTCACGCATTTCGTGCTTCTGGTTGGGGTCAAGGCCATCGGTCGGTTCGTCTAACATCAGGATGGGCGGGTCATGCAGGATAGCCTGCGCAAAACAGGTGCGGTGGCGGTATCCTTTTGACAGGGTGTCAATAGACTGGCGGCGGACGCGTTCCAGGTGGCAGGTGGTGATGGCCTTTTCCACGGCGTCGTCTTTCGCTTGCCCGGAGAGACCGCGGATGGCGGCGGTAAAGGCCAGAAATTGCTGGACGTTCATGTCAGCGTAGGCCGGGGCATTCTCCGGCAAGTAGCCGAAGATGGACTTGGCTGCGATGGGTTCCTCTTCGATGTCGTGGCCGCCGATGGTGATCTTCCCACCGGACAGGGGCAGGAATCCGGTCAGCATTCGCATGGTCGTTGATTTCCCGGCGCCGTTAGGGCCGAGAAAACCTAGGACCTCGCCTTGGCTGACCTCGAATGAGACGCGGTCAACGGCAAGGTTCGGCCCGAACCATTTTTGCACGTCTTGAGCCTTAATCATGCCTGTTTTAACCTCCTTGTGGACGGTGATGAGACGGCGGAGCAACGCGCCTCCGCCAGTCGAAAAAAAGCAAAAAAGGAAGATATGGACAAATCCATAGTTGGGAATCAGTGAATGAAATATTGACACGCGGTGTCTGAGATAGTTCCATTTGCTGCATGAAAAGTCATCGCGCCGGCTTGCGAAATAACCCAGCGGAATCAGCTGGCTTGCCTGGCGAAGGAGACGGCGCGGTTGCCGAAGCGCTTATTTTTGAGCAGTTGCCAGGGGGATGCTAGATGCCAGGGCAGGGCGACGTCAGCAGCGTGCTCCAGGACGAGCAGGCAGCCTGAGCCTGCCCATTCGGCCATGGCAGCGTCGTTCAGCAGGTGGATGGCGCCGAAGCCGGTGCTGTCCTGATGATAGGGCGGGTCTGCCAGGATCAGGTCTGGCCGAACCGCAGCCAGGAGGGTCGGCGCTTGCCGGACATCGGCCTGGACGATTTGAACCGCGCCGACGTCGGGCTGATCGCCCATGGCCTTGCGCACCTTGGCGAGATTACGGTTGATGTACTCGCAATGCTCGCGGTTGCATTCGACCAGGATGACTTGGGCGGCGCCTCGGCTGAGGGCTTCAAGGCCAAGGCCGCCAATGCCGGCGAATAAGTCGACGACGATGCTGCCGGCCAAGTCGCCGATGGTCGAAAACATGCTTTCCTTGACTCGGTCTTCAGTGGGGCGGAGGCCGCGTCCCATCGGAGCGGATAGGCGGATGCCGCCCGCACGGCCGCTGATGATGCGCATAGTATAATTGGGGTTCGACGTGGTTGGTAAAAGCCGCAGGAAGAGCGGCAGTGCGTTTTTCAGCGGTTAGGATTTGAGGCTGATACACTCCGATAGGGCACGGGCCGACCACCGCAACGAGGGCATTGCCGGGGCTGCGCCTGCAACGGCCGGACGCTGATGACCAGGCCGCATTTTTTGCAATGGAACAAAGCGTGGGAGGAAAGCCTCCAGGCCAGGGTTCGTTCGCGGACAGCGAGATACAGATAAGCGAACAGGCAGAGGGCGAACAGCCCGATAGTGAAGAAGAGCGCTCCGTCCTGGAGGGTGATTTGAGCGATCATGGGGTTGCTCCTATGGCGTTGTTGGCGGCAGTGGCCGAGGTGTTCAAGCGCCAGTCGACTTCGAGCACACAGTTGCTATAGGCGGTCGGTTGTTCGCTTGGGTTGCCCAGGGCGACCAATTTGGCGGCAGTGCGCTGTTTTTCCAGTCGTTCTCGGAGCGCCAGTACGATGGCGGTGTCAAGCCGAGGATTGCCGCAGCTTTGGCGGATGATGAGGCGTGGGATGGGCAACAGGTCGTGGTGTTGGATTTCAATGCGGGTCATCTGTTTGGGAAGGCCATCGGCGAGGGCCGATTGCAAGTCAGAGTCGGAAAGCGTGGGTGGATCAGTGATGGCGCGGCCGCGGATATCGCGCCAGAAAACGCCGACGACGGGCTGGCGGGGCGGAACAGCGGGGAGGTTGAGGGCCGTGTCCTGGGGCCATTCCTCGGCCATGGTTTGTGCGACTGGCTGCGGCGTAATCGTCAGGGTGATGGGCGGCCAGGGCGGTGGCGGCTGTTGCGTTGGCTGCCAGGACACGGGCGGTGGCGGGAGCGTGTCGCGGGGCGGCGAACCGGGGCGGAAACGGCTGAAGCCGAGTTCGTTATTTGGCAGAATCAGCAGGGTTGGATTGCCGATGTCAGTCCACCGGTATAGGCTTTTCCCGAGGCGGTCCCAGCGCTGAAGTTCAGCATACGGAGGCAAGGCCACGACCTTGATTTCGTCATTCCATTCGGTGGCTGCTGGTAAAGGCGTCTCTACGGTCTGAACCAGAAACAGCGGGAAATAGATAGCCGCCGTGACCACAATAGCCATGGACATCCGGATTACCGGCGCCCAGTCGCGCTTTTTTTGGGTTGTGGACATGGTGGACATAGTGGACAGGGTGGACGGCGGCTGCCGTATGTAGTTCAAGCTTCAGCTTGCCGTATGTAGTACAGCCTTTAGGCTGCCATAATTTCGCGCTTTTAGTGTTTTTGCCGCAGCACGGCATACCCTAAAAAATTTTAGTGCCCTTCTTGAGCCGGTTTTGCGTCGGGCCGCGTCAATCCGTCAGGTTCTGTCTTTGGTCGCCGTCGTGGGTCGTAGTGTCAGTCACCATGTAGACGCCGAGTCCGAGCGATCTGGCCAGGGAGACGACATTGGTGATGACTTCATAGGACAAGTCCTTGTCAGCCCGGAGCACGACCATAGGTGGGCGGCGGCTGGCCTCTGCCTGGTCTGCCGGCAGATTCATCCGACCCGCTGCAGCGATTCTGCTTTCTCGCACGCGGTTGCCGAGTTCCCTTTCCAGGCCGTGCCAGTCAAGGGGCTTTTCATTGAAGTAAATTTTTCCTGAGCGGGTGATTGTGATAATCAGCTTATCTGCTTCATGTAGTTGTGGATTTGCGGTTCTGGGCAGGGCAAGAGACGTCTCGACCTGGGTGCCAGGCCAGAACACGACGCTGTTTTCGATCAGGAAAAAGATCAGCAGGATAAAAAGCAGGTCAATGAGAGCGACCAGCGGGTATCTGCCAGGCTTGACCTCAACGTCAGTTTTCCATCGCGCCATGGCTTAATCCCCGTCGTTTTTGCCGCCCGTTCTGTCATCGTCCGGGGTGTTCAGCTCCGGTTCAGCCAGGCTTAGTTTTCGGGTCAGCAGGAAGTTGATGATTTCAGAAGCCGCCTTCTCCATTTCCTGGACAATGGTGTCGATGCGTTCAGCCAGGAGAAAATAGAAGAGTTGGACGGCCATGGCCACGATCAGTCCGGCCACGGTGGTAATCAGGGCGGTGCGGACATCGCCGGCCAGCTGGATGGTTTCAACGAAATGCCCTTGGCTCTGTATTTTCGAGAAGATGTTCATCAGGCTGATCAGGGTTCCGAGCAGCCCCAGGATAGGGGCGATTTGCCCCAGGCAGGCCAAGAGTTTCATATTGCGCTGCATGCGCGGAATTTCGGTCAGCGCGGCATCGTCCACCGCCATGCGTATACGCGACTCTTCCTGGTCGGAATGGCAGATGACCGCGCGCGCCATGTTGGCAATCGGCGACTTGGTGTCATCACAGATGGCAATGGCTTCAATCACCTTGCCGTTTTTGAGGATGTTGAATAGCCCGCGGAGGAATTCCTGGGTGTCAATGCGGGCACGGTGAAGGTAAAAAAAGCGATCCAGGAAGATGATGGTCGCCAAACCGAGACAGCCCAGCAGGACGTACATAATGGGGCCGCCGGCATTGATAAGTTCTTTGATATAGGGCATGGACTGCTCCGCTCCAAAATCACTACAAGTCTGAATGGTTGAAAACGTATAATGTAATCCAGATGCGACCAAGACGCAATCCGGCGCCGGAATTATCTGGTCTGCCGCACGCCTCCGTCCAGTGCCGGCACTTTAGTGGACAGTGGACAAGGGACGGAAGCGGAATTTAATGGACAATGGAGTGAAGACGCTTATATGTTATTTGCACTCCCCTCGCCCCTCGCCCCTAAATCTCGCCCC
>JAAZKI010000143.1 GCA_012799905.1 Lentisphaerota bacterium
CCCCTGGCGGGGCTCAAAATTATTATACGCCTCACCCAGGGCTTCGCTTCGCTCACCCTGGGCTTTTATGTTGCTGGCCCTTTGGGCCGCCAGTACGACGCACATCAGCCGCCGTCCACAACGTCCACCCAGTCCACAACGTCCACAACAGCCGCAAAGCGGCAAAAGCCCGGAGGGCGACACATAGAAGCCCAGGGTAAGCCGGGCCGCCAGGCACGGCGCAGCCCTGGGTGAGATGTCATAGATTTGGAGCCCTGTAAGGGTGGTACATAAATTTTAGATTGTGGAGGCTATCCTTTCGTGGTTAAAAACCTTTTTGGATACCCTCTACATACGGCAAGCTGAACTTCGCGCGTTAACTTTACTTTAGCTCGGCAATGATGGCGTCAGCCATTTGCGTCGTTCCCAGCGGCTTGGTGTTGTTGTCCAGGATATCGACGGTTCGGCAGCCTTTTTCCAGGGTGCGCAAGACCGCGTCTTCGATGAGTTGGGCCTCCTTGCTCATGGCAAAGGACATGCGCATCATCATGGCGATGGAGAAAATGGTCGCAATCGGATTGGCCAGGTTTTTGCCGGCGAGGTCCGGAGCCGAGCCATGAATGGGCTCGTACATGCCGCACGTGCCTTCGCCCAGCGAGGCCGAGGGCAGCAGGCCAATGGAGCCAGTCAGCTGCGACGCCTCGTCAGACAATATGTCGCCGAACATGTTGGAGGTGACGATCACGTCAAACTGGCTGGGATTCCTGATCAGCTGCATGGCCGCGTTGTCAACCAGCATGTCGGATAATTCCACGTCTGGGTACTGCGAGGCCATGCTGTGGACGCGTTCACGCCACAGGCGCGAGCTTTCCAACACATTGGCCTTGTCAACGCTGCACAGTTTTCGGTTTTGGCGCCTGGCCTGATCGAAACCGACTCGGGCGATGCGGTCGATTTCCGCTTCGCTGTAGATTTCGGTGTCAAAGGCGCTGACCTGGCCGTTGGCGTCAGTGCGCCGCCCGCGTTCGCCGTAGTACATTCCTCCGGTCAATTCTCGGACGATGACAAAATTAAAACCCTTGGCAGCAGTTTCAGAGCGGAGTGGGCAGGCGTCTTTGAGGACTGGGATGAGGCGGGCAGGGCGGATATTGGCGAACAGGCCCAGTTCCTTGCGCAAGCCGAGCAGCGCCCGTTCCGGCCGCAAATGACCGGGCAGGCCGTCCCACTTCGGGCCGCCAACCGCGCCAAGCAGCACGCTGTCGCTCTGTCGGCAGACGGCAAGCGTCTCATCGGTCAGGGGCACGCCGAATTCGTCAATCGACTTGCCGCCGGCGATGACATGGTTGAATTGGAAGCGACCCGGCGCCACGGCCTCAGCGACTCTGATGCCAGCGTCGATGATTTCCGGTCCGATGCCGTCGCCGGCAACGACTGCGATGTTATATGTCATTGCATTATCTCCTTGGCTTTGAACAGACCGCCGGCCGTGATGATCTTTTGCAGGAATTCCGGGAAGGGCGTGAAGCGGCCTTGGGTGTTGTCACGGTGGTTGCGGATGACGCCATTGGCAAAGTCGATGTCCAACAGGTCGCCGTCTCGGATGTCGCCGTCATATTCCACGATGGGAAGGCCAGTGTTGATGGCGTTGCGATAGAAGATGCGAGCGAAGCTCTTGGCCACGACACAGGCGATGCCAGATGCCTTGATCGCGATCGGCGCATGCTCACGCGATGAGCCGCAGCCGAAATTCTTGCCTGCGACGATGATGTCGCCAGGCTGGACTTTCTTGACAAAGTCAGGGTCAAGGTCCTCCATGCAGTGCGCGGCCAACTCCTTCGGGTCAGAGGTGTTCAGATGACGAGCTGGGATGATGACGTCAGTATCGACATTGTCGCCGTAGCGGATGACTTTTCCGGTGATTTTCATGGTTTTTCCTCTCCGAGATAGGGATTAGATGGTGGTCGGGTCAGTGATGACGCCGGTCAGGGCAGAGGCGGCGGCAACGGCCGGGCTGGCCAGGTAGACTTCGCTTTCCGGGTGGCCCATGCGTCCGACAAAATTCCGGTTGGTGGTGGCCACGGCGCGTTCGCCCTTGGCCAGGATGCCCATGTGACCGCCCAGGCAAGGCCCGCAGGTAGGCGTCGACACGGCGCAACCGGCGTTGATAAAGATGTCAACCAGGCCTTGGTGTACGGCGTCGAGGTAGATTTTCTGGGTGGCTGGGATGATGATGGTTCGCACCCGTGGGTTGACTTTGCGGCCTTTAAGCAGTTCGGCTGCAACGGCCAAGTCGGACAGGCGGCCATTGGTGCAGGAGCCGATGACGACTTGGTCGATTGGGATGCTCGGAATCTGGTCAAAGGTCTTGGTGTTTGAGGGCAAGTGCGGGAAGGCGACGGTTGAGCGGAGAGAGGCCAGGTCGATGTCAAACACGCGTTCGTATTCGGCGCCAGCGTCAGCGGCGTGGATGACTGGCTGGCGAGTGGAGTGTTCGGCGATGTACTTCAAGGTCACCTGGTCGACCGGGAAGATGCCGTTCTTACCGCCTGCTTCGATGGCCATGTTGCAGATGCAGAGGCGGTCGTCAATGGAGAGGGATGCGACGCCGTCGCCGCCGAATTCCATGGACTGATACAAAGCCCCATCCACGCCGATAAGGCCGATAATGTGCAGGATGACGTCTTTGCCGCTGACCCATTTAGGCAGTTTGCCGCGCAGGTTGAACTTGATGGCGCTGGGTGTTTTAAACCAGGCCTTGCCTGTTGCCATGCCAAAGGCCATGTCAGTCGAGCCGACGCCGGTGGAGAAGGCGCCCAGAGCGCCGTAGGTGCAGGTATGGCTGTCAGCGCCGATCACCAGGTCGCCGGCCACGACCAGGCCCTTTTCAGGCAGCAGCGCGTGCTCAATGCCCATGGCGCCGACGTCATAGAAGTGTTCGATGCCCTTCTCGTGCGCAAAGTCGCGCACCAGCTTAGTCTGCTCAGCGGCCTTGATGTCCTTGTTGGGCGTGAAATGGTCCATGACCAAGGCGATTTTCTGGCAGTCGAACACACAGCCGTCCCCAGCCTTGCGGAATTCGTTGATTGCGACCGGCGCAGTGATGTCATTGGCCAAGACAAGATCAAGCTTCGCTAAAATCAGTTCCCCGGGGCGGACGGAATCACGCTGGGCATGCGCCGCCAGGATTTTTTGCGTCATCGTCATATTCATGGAAAAATTACTCCTTATTTGCGTTCTGCAATTTTTTCAGCAAGTGAACGGCGGTCACAACCCGTTCAAAATATATTCAATGGAATCGACAAGTGCAAGCCAGCTGGCCTGGATGATGTCAGTGGAGACCCCGACTGTGGTCCAGCTGCGTTCGCCATTCGTGCTTTCCATGAGCACGCGGACTTTGGCGGCAGAGCCTTTTTCTGCGGTCAGGACACGGACTTTGTAGTCGATCAGTTGGATGCGGCTGAGCTCAGGGTAAAAGACGGCAAGGGCTTTGCGCAATGCCAGGTCAAGGGCGTTGACAGGGCCGTTGCCGGTAGATGCCGCAGTTTCGGTTTTGCCGTTGACATCGATGATAAGGACAGCGTAGGCGCTCATAGTACCGTCAGGATTTGGCCATTCGCCGCTGGTCTTGTACATGTTGAGCTTGAAGTGCGGCTTGAAACGGCCGAGCACGTTCAACACCATCATCTCAAAGCTGGCGTCGGCCGATTCGAACTGATAGCCTTCATGTTCCATCTCCTTGAGCTTTTGCACGATAAGAGCGGTTTCAGGGGAGTCCTTGTTCAGTTCAGGGGCAATGCCCTTCACTTTAGCCAGGACGGTAGAGCGTCCAGAGACTTCGCTCATCAAGAAGCGTCGCTTGTTGCCGACCTGGGCCGGATCGACATGCTCGAAGGAATCCGAACGCTTGGTGACTCCATCAATGTGCATGCCACCCTTGTGGGCAAAGGCGCTCTGGCCGACGTATGGCTTGTTCATCGGCACTGGGACGTTGGCGATTTCAGAGATGGCGAAGACGGCTTGCGAGAGCATACTTAAATCGCTGCTGATGCATTGGTAGCCTTGCTTCAGCTGCAAATTCGGGATGATGACGCTCAGATCCGCGTTGCCGCAGCGTTCGCCAATGCCGATGAAGGTGCCTTGCACCTGTTTGGCGCCAGCGTCAACCGCAATCATGGAGCTGGCCACAGCGCAGTCGATGTCGTTATGGCAGTGGATGCCGATTGGGAGGTTTGGGAACATCGCCGTCACCTCCTGCGTGATCCGGAACACTTCGCTGGGCAGACTGCCGCCGTTAGTGTCGCATAGGCATAAGGAGTCAGCCCCGGCCTGGGCGGCCGCCCGCAAACTGTCAAGGGCGCAGGCGCGGTTGCTCTTGTAGCCGTCAAAGAAATGCTCCGCGTCATAGATGACTTCCTTGCCCTTGTTTTTGAAGAACTCAATCGTATCGCGAATTAAATCGAGATTGTCCTCAGGAGTGGTTCTCAGGATTTCGCAGATGTGCAGGTCCCAACTCTTGCCGAAGATGGCGACCACGTCCGTGTTCGCCTTCAGCAGCGACAGGACATTATCGTCCTCCTCGGCGCGAAGGTTCTTGCGGCGCGTGCTGCCAAAGGCGCAGAGCTTCGCAGTCTTCATGTTGATTTTGGCGGCGAGTTCGAAAAACTCGAGGTCCTTGGGGTTGGAACCCGGGTTGCCAGCCTCGATGTAGTCGATGCCCATGTCGTCTAAGACGCTGATGATCTTCAGTTTATCCGAGACCGAGAAAGAGATGCTCTCGCTCTGTGCGCCGTCACGTAGGGTGCTGTCGAGGATTTTGATTTTTTTCATGGAGTCCTTTCAAAGCAGCCGATTGAGCCCATTGATATAGGCTATGATGCTGGATTCGATGATGTCAGTGGACAGGCCGCGGCCGGTGACGGTCTTGTCACCGCTTTTGATGCGTACGATGACTTCGCCGAGGGCGTCGTTGCCTTCGGTGACCGAGAAGATAGAGTAGTCATCGAGGATATGCGGCGGAGCCTCGATGAGCATGTCAATGGCTTTGTAGGCCGCGTCAATTGGGCCGTCGCCAATGGCGACGGCTTCCACCAACTTTTCGCCATCCTTCAGACGGACGACGGCGTTTGAGGTGATGTAATTGCCACAGTTGACCGTGAAGCGGTCGAGTCTGTAGCCGTTTTCAATATACATGGTTTGTTTTGTGACCAGCGCTTCCAGATCGCTGTCATTGATGCTTCGCTTCCGGTCAGCCAGCTGCTTGAAGCGCTCCATCAGATCATCGAGTTCGGCCTTGTCCAATTCGTAGCCCATTTCGTTCAGTCTTTTTTCGATGGCATGACGACCGCTGTGTTTGCCGAAAACCATCTGGTTCTGGAGCAGTCCAATCGACTGCGGAGTCATGATTTCATACGTCTTCCGGTTGGCGAGCACGCCGTGCTGGTGGATGCCGGCCTCGTGCGCGAAGGCATTGGCGCCGACAATTGCCTTGTTGATCGGAATGGGCAGACCGAGGGTGTTGTAGACCAGCTTGCTGGTCGTCGAAATCCTGGTCGTGTCAATGCCGGTCATGCATTGGTAGAAATCCTTCCGGGTCTGGATGCCCATGACGACTTCTTCCAGGGCGGCGTTGCCAGCGCGTTCGCCAAGGCCGTTGACCGCACATTCGATCTGGTCAGCGCCGGCTCTGACAGCAGCCAGGGAGTTGGCTACGGCCAGCCCCAGGTCGTCGTGGCAATGCACAGACAGGGTGACGTTCTCAATGCCATGGACGTGGTTGCGCAGATAGGTGATCAGGTCAAACATTTCCATTGGCGTGGCATAGCCGACGGTGTCCGGGATGTTGATGACAGTGGCGCCGGCCTCAATAGCGGTCGCCACCGCCTTGACCAGGAAGTCACGCTCACTGCGACTGGCGTCCTCAGCCGAAAATTCAATGTCCGATATTTTAGTTTTAGCGTAGCGTACCATGTCGCCGATAGTCTGGAGGACTTTTTCCGGCGACATCTTCAGTTTGTACTCCATGTGAATCGGCGAGGTCGCCAAGAAGGTGTGGATACGCGGCGACTGAGCCTGTTTCAGCGCTTCATAGGCCATATCAATGTCCTTGGTGACGGCGCGTGCCAGACTGCAGACCGTGCTTTCCTTGACCTGGGCCGCAATTTTGCTGACAGCCTCGAAGTCGCCCTGCGAGGTCACGGCAAAGCCGGCTTCAATGACATCAACGCGCATCCTTTCCAGGGCCATCGCGATTTCCAGCTTCTCAGTAATGTGCATGCTGCAGCCGGGAGACTGCTCGCCATCCCGCAGCGTGGTGTCAAATATAGTAATCTTACGCATTTTATGAAATCCTTTGCTCGGCTAATTAGAGATTGTTTGGTTTTGGCTATTGATTCCGCTGCGGCGGACATCGTCACAGCGGGTGTATTTCATGGTCAATCTTTGAAAGCAGCGCCTTGGTCGGCGGATAGCACATTGCGGGCATACCGTTTTAGGTAGCCGCTTAGGCCCTCCTGAACACGTAGTTTCATACATAGTCGGCGTTTTTCCCATTCGCCGTCAGATAGGTCGGCGTTGAGAGCATAGTTGTTGATGTCGATTTCGATGGTGTCACCGTCCTTCAGATAGGCGATTGGGCCGCCGGCCTGGGCTTCCGGGGAGATATGGCCGATAGCAGCGCCGCGGGTGGCGCCGGAGAAGCGGCCATCGGTCAGCAGCGCGACCTTGTCGTCCAGCCCCATACCAGCGATGGCTGAGGTCGGGCCGAGCATTTCGCGCATACCGGGGCCGCCGCACGGGCCTTCGTAGCGGATGACGACGACGTCACCGGCCTTGATCTGACCGCCGAAGATGGCGGCGACTGCGGCTTCCTCGCCGTCAAAAACTCGAGCTGTGCCGCGGAAACGCAGCATTTTCTCTGTGACCGCACTGCGTTTGACAACTGCGCCGTTGGGAGCGAGGTTACCAAACAGGATGGCCAGGCCGCCGTTGGCAGAATACGGATCAGTCAGAGGCCGGATGACGCCACGGTTACGCCGACCAGCATTTTGCAGATTCTCGGCGACGGTCTGGCCAGTGACGGTCAGGCAATCGCCGCCCAGCAGGCCGCCATCAAGCAGTTCTTTCATGACAGCATAGACACCGCCGTCAGACCACAGGTCCTGCATGTGGTGTGGGCCGGCCGGCGCCAGGCGGCATAAGTTGGGCGTGCTTGAGCTGATCTCGTTCAGGGCTGGCAGCGAGAAGGGAATGCCGGCCTCGCGAGCGATCGCAGCCAAGTGCAAAACTGTATTCGAGGAACACCCCAGGGCCATGTCCACGACCATAGCGTTGCGGAAAGCCCCAGGCGTCAAAATGTCAGACACGCGGATATTTTTCTTGACCAGCTCCATGATTTTCTCGCCGGCGAATTTGGCCAGGCGGGTGCGGCCAGCGTAGACAGCCGGTATGCTGCCATTGCCTTCCAGGCCGAGGCCGATGGCTTCAGTGAGGCAATTCATGGAATTGGCAGTGAACATGCCAGAGCAGGAGCCGCAAGTCGGGCAGGCCAGTTCTTCCAGACGAGCCAGGTCAGCCGGGCTGATTTTGTCGGCCTTGATAGCGCCGACGCCTTCGAAGACGCTGTTTAAGTCAAGGTAATTGCCGTTTTCGCCTTCGGGCAGGCTCAGCATGGGGCCGCCGGAGACGAAGATTGCGGGCAGATTGAGGCGGGCGGCC
>JAAZKI010000164.1 GCA_012799905.1 Lentisphaerota bacterium
ACATACAGCAAACTAAAGTTTGAACTACATGCTCGTGCAAGCGAGGTACGTACGGCAAGCAGAAGCTTGAGTTGCATGTTGGCAGGCTAAAGCCTGCGGTACATACAGCAAACTAAAGTTTGAACTACATGCTCGTGCAAGCGAGGTACGTACGGCAAGCAGAAGCTTGAGTTGCATGTTGGCAGGCTAAAGCCTGCGAGGTACATACTGCAAACTAAAGTTTGAACTACGTACGACTACGTACGGCAGCTTGGAGCAGCGAAAGTGGCGATGAAATCGGCATGTTGCCTGATTTTCAAAACTCTTCAGCCCCGGGAAGGAAGAAGATGAGCCTGATTTGTAAACACCACTGCCAGACGTTGAATGGCAATGCTATGACCATCGTCGTCGCTGTCCTAACCGCCGTTGTTAGCACTTTTGGTCTGTCGTCTGCGGCTTTGGCTGCGCCCCTGTTTGACGCTGGGGCCACGACGTGGTCTATTCGGCATGATTCGTCGGCCGGGCCGACTATCCGCTTTGCCGCAGAGGAATTGCAGGCTACGTTGGCCGCGATTTCCGGCGCTAAGCTGCCTGTAGTGACGGAGGAGACGGCAGGTCCGGCCATCATCCTGGGCGTCCTGCCGGAAGTGACTGATCCCGATGAGATTGCCATTCTCTCCGGGCCGGACGTTCTGCGGCTGGGCGGCGGCAGTGAACGGGCCGTGCTGCATGCCGTTTACGCTTTCTTGCAGGACCCGCTCGGCGTGCGCTGGCTGTGGCCAGGGGAGGACGGAGCCTTTATCCCGCGCCGAACGCGCTGGGAGGTGCCGCCGCTGGCGTCCCGCTATCGGCCGCCTATTCGCTACCGCGGTTTGCATCTCTGCGGTGACTGGCGGGATGTAAAGGACTTCCGCCTTTGGATGGCCAGAAATTTCATCAACATTCACCGGCACGGCGGTCATGGCGATAGCCGGATGTTCTATAACATGCAGTCAAGCCACAACGTCCGCCTGCCCAAGGAGTTGTTCGCCTCGCGTCCGGAGCTGTTTGCGCAAATTCGCGGCCAGCGCTATCCCTCCCAGATGTGCTTTAACCAGCCAGAGGGCGAAGCCATCGTCACTCAGCAGTTGCTGGCAAAGCTGCCGCCTGAGCTTGAAATTCTCAGCCTTTTCCCTTCGGATAACATGGACTACTGTCAGTGCCCCCAGTGCGCAGCACAAGGCGTGTCAACGGCCTGGTTTTCGTTCTATAACCGGCTGATTGCGGCGTTGCATGCGCAGCGGCCAAGTTTGAAATTTGCGACCATTGCTTACCAAGGGTATCGCGACGTGCCAGCCGTGGCGGTCAGCCCGTGCGAATTCGTTGAATACGCCAGTCATGCGCGGTGTCATGTCCACGCCTTGGGAGATCCGACCTGTGAGCGCAATCGCGCCACCCTGGCGGAAATGCGTCAATGGCAGCAGACCGGTGCAGTCATGGGGCATTACGCTTACGAGTTCGACACTTTCCGCGCCTCGCCATTTCTGCCATTTTTCACGATACTTGAAGACGCGGTGCAGACCAGCGTTAGCCTTGGCCATGTTGCCGTCAACACGGAAGTCTCGCTGTCGCCGCGCTCTGGTCCGCCGGAACAAGCCTATGCCGTGCGCAATCGGCTGCCAATTTGGCTTTATGCACGACTGCTCTGGAATCCGTACATGAGGGTGACGGACTTGCTCCAGGAATGGTGCGAGACTGCATACGGTGCTGCCGCCGCGCCTATGCTGAACTACTTGCTGGCCATGGACCGCGCTTGGTCGGCTCTGCCGATGCATTGCACTATCCTCGGCCAGGCCGCGACTGTGGCGCCACTGCTTATTACCCCGGAATTGCAGAAAACCGCAGCCGAGACATTCTTGGCCGCAGACCGCGCCTTGGACGGCGCAGTCAACCCAGCCGTTGAGCGTGAAAAAATACTGTTCCGGCAATGGCTTGATATGCTGGGACACGACTACGAAGTGTTGGCGCCGCTGTTGCCAGCGACAACTGAAGCGTCAGTCCCAGCACAGGGCTCGGCTCCTCTGCCGTTGTCTGGGGCGGAGGTGCGCCTCGCCTGGTCGCCGGAACAACTCTTTGTGAGCGACGTTAATGCTGCCTGTGAAGTCGTCCTGTCAACTGGGCTGGGTGGCGAGACCTGGCATTTTGCGGTTGACGCTACTGGTGCGCCGTCGGCTTGGCGCATCAGCGCTGTCGGCATTCGCGATGACCGCTGGCAGCCGGAATGGTGCTTCTCAAAGGGCGTCATGGCCATTCCCTTTGCCGCGCTTGGTGTCACGCCGGTCGGGAATGAGGTCTGGGCATTGCGGGTATTGTCTGGCCAGCAAGCTTTCCCTGAAGCCGGTGCGCCACCGGCTGGCCTCCGTTTCTGCACGGTTGCGAAGACAGACCGCACCGTGCTATGGTGGAGTGGCCGGCCCAGTCACGACGACCGAGAAGTCACCCACATGCGACGCCAGTTTCAGGAAGCCGGCTGGCAGTTCAAGTTGGGCGCAGCTACGGACCTGGCCACTGCTAGCGTCGATGTCTATTGGTTTCGCAATCCCGGCTATGAGAACAAGCCAGTGGGTAAGGTAGAGGTTATGAGCCTCTACCTCCCCGTTGTAGCGATGGGGTCAATTCCCCATATTTACCAGCGTGCCGGTCTGGCACTGGGCTACCCCTACTCAGATTGCCACGTTTCGTGGGA
>JAAZKI010000120.1 GCA_012799905.1 Lentisphaerota bacterium
CCCTTTTTCAAACGGCTTTTTGCAGAATCATAGCTATTTTGTGCTTGAGTAGGATTCTGTATTGCACGCTGGCATCATGCTTTCCATCTCTAAGCATGGTGCCTGGGTGAGACTGATGACTTGTGGGAATCTATATGAGACAAAGCGAGAGAGGTGACGCCCTGGGCTCAATGTTCAACGGCTGACCGATTACGGTCACGTCCGTCTGGCTGGCCGTGCCAAGGCCATTGCGCTTGGCGACTGTCCAAAATGCCTGCGGAATACTTTGGAGAAATAGCTGCTGTCAGGATAGCCGACCGCATCAGCGACTTCTGAGACGTTCATGCCGCCGGCTAGGAGCAAGTTGCGGGCCTGGTTCATGCGCACCATGGTGAGGTAGGATGGCAGTGAAAAGCCGTTTTCGCCGTTAAAGACGCGCGACAGATGGTACGGGCTGACGTCAAGCACCTCAGCCAGGTCTTCCAGCGACAGCTGCTGGGCAAAATGCTTGTTGATGTACTGCTTGGCTTCTTTGATCAGCCACTGATTGCGCCGTTGCCGCCGCTGCCCGCTGCTTTGCCGCCCTTTTGCCGTCACCTTGTTGAAGGCGATGAAGTGCAGCAGCAACAGCAGAATTGTATGGAAATGCGACTGACTCAAGATTTGCTCGTAGCCGGAGTCGCTGCTGTCGCAGTTATACAGCAGGTCGAGATGCTGCCGGATTTCCACGCGCTGGCTTTCGGTCAACGACGTCACTACTGGGGTGTCAACGGCTTGGAACAAGGCTTCCTCGGCCTCTGGCCAGCTGAATGACGCCATGTAGACTTCGTAGTCGTGGTTGATGTCAAACACGTCGCAATGCAGCGTCCGGGCCGGGATCAGGATGACATCGCCAGGACCGGCCTGGTAACGCGACTTCTCATAGTGCAGCTCTAAGCGGCCGCGCCGGATGTAATGGAATTCGCAGGCGGGATTCTGGTGAAAATGATTGCGCCATACCACATCAAACAGGCAAATGCCAAACGACTTCAACTGCGGTAAGGTGGAAAATGCTGCTTCCATAGCAACAACCCCATGAAAAGAACATCCCGTGTTTTCAGTTAATATAACACCGACTCGCAGACGTGTTGCAGAATGAGCCGGAAAGAAGTTCGAAGTGATGATTTGCTGAAATGCCTTTGGAAATTATGTTAAATAGAGTAAAGTATGGTTTTGCTCAACTCGTTGCGCCATATGTAGTTAAGTGAAACTATTCCCGGGTGGGGCAGTGCGGGGCACTACGAAACCTGGGATGCGGCCTCTAAAGGAATCCTTAGCGGATGAAGATAAAACAAAATTTTCACATTCATTCTCAGCGTTCTTGTGACAGCGCCTGCGCGAAGATTCTTGATATCATCGCGGAAATGGATGAGTTCGGGATAGAAGAATACGGTTTGACGGACCATGTCCATACTGCCTACAACCTGCCGGATATTGTCAGCGCCAGAAGAGATTATCTTGCCTCGCGCCCACCGGCAAATTTTCATTTTGGGGTCGAGGTGAGCTGCATGGATCAGCGGGAATGCGACCGTGTGGCAGCAGGCGATTACACTGCCTGAGGGGACGAGCCGGTCTACGGATTCCGGGATATGACCGACTATACCGGACAAATGGCGATTGGCATTACACCGGAGGAGATACGGGAGCTTGGCATTGAATATGTGGTCGGCGGGGTTCATTGGCCACTTACAGTGTCGGAAGACCGTGATGCGCTTATTCGAAATTATTTTGAGCAGCAACTTTTTCTGGTCAGGCATCCATCTGTGAATGTGCTGGCTCATCCCTGGGATTCACTGGTCCATGCCGTGGGCAATTGGTACAAATACCGGGATAAGGAGCATATTGACCTCACTGCATTCCGCTTTATTCCGAAAGAATACAACGATGCCCTTGCGCAGGCCTTGTTTGAAGAGGGAAAAGCCGCCGAGGTGAATTTCGCCGTCATCGGAGGCGCTGTCCCGGAAATTCGGGAATACCTGTTGAAACTTTTCGCAGGTTGGAAACAGAAAGGAGTGAGATTCACTATCGGTGACGACCTGCACAATGCCCATTTCTCGAAAGAACTGTTTGAACGTGCAGAACAGTGGCTTGCAGAATGGGGTTTTACAGAGAATGATTTTGTTCTTCCATTTCAGCAGAACTTGAAACAATAAACGCCCTTAGGAGGAGATGTCCAAATGCAGATTCCGTTTTTTGATGCATTGCAATGCGGAAACATTGAGTTCACGCCTTATGCTGTCATTGATAATCAAAAAATCGCAGGTGTCCAGAGCACCTTTCAATACAATCCGGAGCATGGAAATGCGCATCTGATCCTGGAAAAAAAGGCGCTCTTCCAAGATGAATTTTTCTTTACTTTCGAGAAGGATCAGATTGTCTGCCGCCGCAAGTTTCAGAATCTTTCCGGCCAAGTCATGAAGCTCAACGAACTGGGAATCACCCTCGCTGGAATCACTTTTGGCGGCATCCCTCGGGAGGACTTCTTCTACCACAACGAGAACCCGCGGATTTATGAGGTCATGGCATTTCCCATTGACTATCAGCGCACCGGCGAGGATGCTAAGGACTCTTCCTTTGACCTACAGGCTGGAAACCGCTGGGCAGACCCGGGCGTGGTGTGCGAGCGCATCGGGCGCAGTCCCTATCAGCCTTTCCCAGCGATTTTGCTGGGAAATTACAAATCCGTGCACGGCCTTGTCCACGGCACGCTGAGCCAGAGGGTCTTCTTCCACAACTATCTTCTCAGCCATGATGACGATACCGTGACCATGGAGATTTTTTCGGGATTCAAGGCGAATGCCTGGCTTGAGATTGCGCCGGGACGTATCCTTGCCGACGAATGGTACCTGGGCGCCACCGAGCAGGCAGACCGCATTGAACATATTTTTGACAACTACAGCAAAGTGCTGCGCAAAAAACTTCCGCCCCTGTATGGAGCGACTGCGATCAACCGCGACAATATGGTCTGGGGGTCTTGGAATGACGGCCTGTACCGAAAAATCAGCGAAGAGTTGATCCTGGAAGAGGCGCGTTTCCTCAAAAAACATTTTCCAACGGTTCGATGGATTCAGGTGGATGACGGATACGCCAACCGCGACCTGAATAAATCCGCCCACGGGCTAGGTGTCCCCTACGAAGGGGAAGAGGGAGTCGCCTACCATAAATTCCCGGAAGGACTCCGCTCGTTTACAGATAAGGTGCGTGCCATCGGGCTGCGGCCAGCCATCTGGATCGGAGGATTTTGCCCAAAGGATACAAAAATTTATCAGGAGCATCCGGAATGGTTCATTGACTACAGCTACCGTGTGAGCAGTTCCTCGCCTTTGGATGTGAGTCTCCCCGAGGCGCGCAGCTACATGACCTTTGCGCTGGATAAGCTGATCACTGAATACGGCTTTGAATCGGTCAAGCATGATTTCTGGAGCTATGCCTTTGAAGACAGCCATGACCTCTGCCGCAATCATGATGCATCCGGCTATGAATGGCGAGACTGGTGGCTCAAGGAAGTGCGCAAGAGGATCGACAGCGACGGCTACTTGCAGACCGGATGCGATATCGTGATGGGCAACCCCTTCCTCGGGGAATTCTTTACTAATTACCGCTATGGAATTGACATCGGCGGCGGCAACTGGGATTATGTCAGAACCAACTATCTGTGGGGAATGGCCTGCTTTGCAACTCATACAGGCGATCTCTTTGTGCCGAACAGCGATTCTGTCGGCTTGTTCCCAGGACTCAATGACACTGAAGCGATGTTCTGCCTCAATTATTGCCTAGTCACCCACTCAATGGTCGAGATCGCAGGACGGCTCAGCCAGAATCCTGATTCGCCCCGGCTTGCTCCTCTTAAAAAAGCGGTGTGCAACCCCAACAACGGCCAGGATGTCTTCTTCACCAAATGGGATTACCTTGACCCGAAACAGAAATATCCCGCAGTGCTCTATTTCAAGACGGCGCATTTCTGTCCGGCAGAGGATCAGCCAGGACTGCCGCTCAGAACGGTGGGCATGTTCAATCTTGAGGACGAAGAGCAAACGCTTTCATTCAAAGCCTCTGAGTTGGGGCTCGATGATGCCAAGACTTATGCCCTGACTGATGTCTGGAGCGGAGAAACGTATGCATTGAAGGGGTCGTTCAGCTGTCCCGTGGTAGCACACGGGAGCCGCCTGTTGGCTGTCAGTGAAAGCGATCCGGCGCAGTTGCTTGATGCGGATATCAGGATTCTCCGAAGCCAGAAAAAGGGACATGCCCTGAAACTCTTCTTCGATTATGCCGCACAAGCCGTCCTCACTTTTGCTTCCATACCAAAGAAAATCGTTCTGGACGGGGTCGAACTCCCGGCGCCGGAGGAGCTGACAGTGCAAGCTGAAATAAAAGAGAACAGCGTGATGGAAGTCTCATTCTGAGGACTGCGCCCTCCAGGCTTCATACGCACTGAATCGCGCATGGGAAGCCGTAGGGATGCTGGAGCGGCAGGGCTTTGGCGAAATCCAGCGGGGCGCCATTTCGCTCTGCACATTCTACGGAGCACGTCTCGAAGCCGACTGCCCAGACTTCCAATTGTTCCGGCGCAATCGAAGCGTCGAAAGCAAGGTGGAAGGCGGTCTGTCCGCCGGCCGGAATTGGCGCCGTGAAATACCTTTCCCGCTTTCGGAATAAGGTCGCCGGATTGTATATTTCCCCGTATCCTGTTTTCCCCGGAGGCTGCTCGGCCACAGGAAGCGCGTATGACGAACTCTGCTGCTCTCCATAATAACGCGATTCATAAATTTTCAGCGTCGTATTGCGCTCTGTCTTCTCGGTGAGTCTTATGCATAAACGCAAATCGTTCATGCGGTATGGCGCGG
>JAAZKI010000412.1 GCA_012799905.1 Lentisphaerota bacterium
GGCAGTGAATGGCTGGGCAACGGCGCTTCTGTCGTCCTGGAGCAGGGCGAGTATGAAATCGAATTTTCGCAAGTTGTGGACGAGTTGAACCTTGAGACCTGGCACCGCCCGGACATCCTGATCGTGGACCAGGGCGAGAGCGCGACTGTCACCGTCGCCGCCAATCAACGCCACAACTTCACCGGCAAATACCGCAAGTACATTCCGGACCTGGAATTGAGCTTTTCGCCGGGCGAGGTCTCGGAAGGCACCGGCCCCTCCGCGACCGTGGCGACGCTGCGCCGCCTGCCGCGTGTCCCCGGCGGAGAGACTGACCGCCGCGAAAGCATCACGGTGGCTTTCACCCCCAGCGAGGCGGGCGCGCTTATCTTCCCGTCCTCGATCACCATCCCCGCTGAGCGCGAACGCGTCCAGTTCACGGTCGGGGTGATCGATAATGACTTGCGTGAAAATACGGAGATATTGGCGGCAGACGGCGAGACCGTGCTGGGCCGCGGCCGCATTGTCCGCCTGACTGGCCGGGTCTCCGTCCCCTCCAGCTGCAATTGCGACGGCACCCCGAGCTCGGGCGCGGAAATTTCCGCTGACCTGGCGGTTTATGACAACGACGGCCCGGCCTTGCAGGTGACGGTCAATCCGTCCACCATGCAGGAGCCGTTGCCCCCGGACAGCGAGAAGTTGTATCCGAACGCCTTGACCGTCCGCCGCAACGACCGCACTGGCGACGGTCTTCCGGCCATCACCGTGGCGTTGTCCGCGCTTGTCAACGGAGAGCCGGACGATAGTGAATTCGAGTTCCGCCTGGACGGCCTGCCTGTGACCGAAGTCGTGATACCGGCCGGCGAACTTGAAGTGACCGTGGACATCGCCACCCTGGATGACGGCGAGGAAGACGGCAACCAGCTCATCTCCGTATATGCTGACACCAACGCCGCGCCGCCGGATGAGCCGGAGACCAAGTACGCGCCCGGCGCTTGCTGGGTCGTGGTCAGCGACCTCAGCTTCCCGGATTACGTGGTCACCTCGGTCGCCACGCCGGCTGAGCCGTTGTCCGGCGGCGACGTCTATGAGCTGGAAGTGACCTTGAAGAACCAGGGGCGGATGGACATGGCCGGCAACATTCCCCTCGCCGTCCATGCCAGCACCAATGATATACTCAACGACCAGAATCGGATTTTGGAGACGAGCTACATCGGCGGCCTGGAGGTTGGCCAGAGCGCCAGCCTGCGCCTCAATATCCCGTTGGAGATGGCGCCTGGCGCCAACTGGCGTTTCGCTGTCGTCGTCAACCCGCGCAGCACTCTGCGTGAAGTCAGCTTGCTCAACAACACCACTTGGTCGGAGAAATTTACCGTGGAGGCGTCATACCGAGCGACCGTCGAGCTGGCTGATCCCGCCCAGGTCACGTCCCTGATGGAACAGCAGGTGACGCTGACCGGCCGCACCTTGCGGATTGACTCGGATGAGCCGATTGGCCCGGTTGACGCGGATGTGTACGTCATCGTCAATGGCGTGCGCCGGATTCTGCCGGTGACCAGCGATGCTGACGGTAATTTCACGGTTGGCTTTACGCCGCTGCCGGGCGAGGCCGGCCATGTCACCGTCGGCGCTTGCTACCCCGGCCTGGGAAGCACAGAGGCGCAGGATGAATTCGACATTCTTGGGCTGCGCTTTGTCAAGAGCGTCTGCGGCGAGAACACCTCCACCAGGTATGTCCAATGGGGCGTCACCATGAACGACGTCAATGTCTGTTCATTGCAGCTGAGCAATCGCAGCCCGGCGCCGTTGGTCAACCTGCGCGCCCAGCTCGTGGACGCGCCAGCCAACTGTGAGGTGACTTGGGACGAAGACGGCGGAACCGACGACTTGATTCTTGATGAACTGCCGGGCAATGCCATGCGCACAGTCATGTTCACGGTCAAGGGGACAGCCCCGACCCAGGGCAGAAACTATCAGTATTTCACGGTCAGGGTCACTACGGACGAAGGCGTCGTGCTTGACATTCCAGCCTACTTCCATGCCAAGCCGCGCTACGCCCAGCTGGCGCTGGCGCCGACCGCACTGGATGTGACCATGCAGCTGGACCCGCAAAACAACCGCGGGACGCCGCGCAACATCGAAGTCACCATCCTCAACGAAGGGGCGGATGAGACCGGGCCGATCACGGTTTCCGTTCCCAGCCTGACTTGGATGAAACTGGTCGGCAGCAATACCCTGGCCAGCATTCAGCCGGGAGAGTCGACCTCGTTCCTGCTCACCTTGACGGCAGACGGCAATACGCCCCTTAACGCCCCGCTGAGCGGCACACTGGCGATCAATGCGCCCAATGCCTTTGCCGGTGCGACGCTGCCGTTCCGAGCGACGGCGGTGGCCGAGGGCACCGGAAGCCTGACTGTGGATGCCATTGACGATTATACGTACTATGAAGCCCATGCGCCGCATGTTGAGGGCGCCTTAGTGGTGGTGCGCAATCCCTACACCAACCAGGAACTGGCCCGCGGCACCACCCTGGCCAATGGCAAAGTCACCCTGGAAAATCTGCCGGTCGGCCTCTGCAAGGTCACAGTCAGCGCGACAAAGCACGCCGAATACACGAACAACGTCGAAATTCAGCCGGGCCGGGAAACCACCCTGGAGGCGTTCCTGGACTACCAGGCCATCACCTATTCCTGGGATGTGGTCCGGGTCGAGATCGAAGACCGCTACGAAATCGAACTGACCGTTGTCTATGAGACCAATGTCCCAATGCCGGTGGTGGAGACGATTATGCCGGCCAAGATGCCGTTCCTGCGACCGGGAGAGACGCACACCTTCAGCGCAATTCTCACCAATAAGGGCCTGATCCGCGCCGACGACGTTGAGTTCACGTTGCCGGAGGTGTTCAACAGCCCGCAATGCGCCATTGCCTTTAATTATCCCAAGGGAACCTACAGCCTGCTGCCGCAGCAGGCGGTCACTATCCCGGTGGTGGCTACCGGGGTGGCGCCGACCCGCTCCAGCGACTGCCGTGGCTCTTCTACGACCCTCTGGTCCTGGGAATGCGGCTTTGATCGCAAGTGGCATCGGGTCAACAAGGTCTTCTCCGTCGAAGGCACGCTCTGCGGATGGGATGGCGGGAGCGGCTTCGGCTTCTTTGGCGGAGGCGGCGGGCCGGTCGCCACTGGCCCTGGCGGGTCGTCGCATGTGGTGGAGCCGCCCGTGCCTTCCGCGCCCGCGACCGACTCCGGATGCACGCCCTGCACCAATGGCATAGGCGTTGCGCTGACCAAGTGCGCCATCGGCTTTGTCCCCGGCTTAGGCACCGCCGTCGGCGCCATTGATTGCTTGTCGGGAGTGTGGGGCGCAGCTAAAAAAGGCACCGCCGAGTCCTGGACCAAGGTTGGCCTTGGCTGCGTCCTCACCTTCGTCGAAGGCATCCCGGGTGCCAACGTAACTTCCTGCGCTCTCGACTTGATTGGCGCCTGTGACGACGCGGTTGAACTGCGCGGTGACGAGAATGTCCACAAGCCGCAATGGCTGGCCGACTCGCAGGACAAGCTCCAGGTCGTCGTTGACCTGGCGGAGCAGCAAGCGGCATATTTTCGGGAAGTTTACGGTGCGCCCTGCTGGGGCGATGCTGATCTGGAAGCCGCCAGGGCGTTCTTCAACGCTTTTCTGTCCTTGGGACTGCCTAACGGCATCGCCGTCCAGGTGAGCGATGCACAGAAGGTCACCTTGCTGACCGTGCTGCCGGAAGGCGTCGAGCCGGCCGACCTGGATGTCTTTGTGGCGCGCTGGAACCGCTCCGTGGCCTATTGGGAGACTTGCAGCATGGATGCCTTCCCGGACTATCCGGAAGGCGCGAATCCGAAAGATTACCTCAGCCTGAAGCGTCTCTACGACCTGTCCCGGGAAATGGCCCGCTGCGAGGACGAGGCCAATGCCCTAGGTTATGAATCGGTCGAAGACCTGTACCTCAAGGTCACCCAGTACATGGAAACCGAGCTCAGGGGCACCAGCTCCGTCTGCGCCCAGGTGACCATCAAGATTTCGCAGACTGTGTCTTTGACCAGAGAGGCTTTCGAAGGCACGTTGACGCTGTTCAACGGCCATGAGAACAAGAACATGAC
>JAAZKI010000487.1 GCA_012799905.1 Lentisphaerota bacterium
AGGTTTTTTTAGGGGCGAGGGGCGAGGGGCGAGGGGCGAGGGGCGAGGGGCGAGGGGTTAATCCACCAGCCCTAAAGTCCACTAAAGTCCACTTCTGTCCACGTCCACTGACCACTGACGTCCACTTCTGTCCACAGTCCATCGTCTACTAACGTCCATTAACGTCCACTAAAGTCCATTGTCCATTGTCCATTGTCCATTGTCCACTAAAGCGCTTCCCCCGGGGTGTCTGTTGCCGCAGCCTGGCGGAACTCCGAGTATCAATAAGTGACCGATTACCGCAGCAGAACCAAACACCTGGGCAAGATGTTGTTTCTGCTGAGTCGCCCTAAGTTATGTATGGCCTAATTGACTGCAACAATTTTTTTGTTTCCTGCGAGCGTGTTTTCGACTTGTCGCTGGTCGGTCGGCCGGTGGCTGTGTTGTCGAACAACGACGGGTGCGTCATCTCGCGCTCCAACGAGTTGAAGGCGCTTGGCGTGCCGATGGGCATGCCTTTTTTTCAGCTGCGGCCGATGGTTGAAGCGCATGGCATCCAAATCCGTTCCAGCAATTATGAATTATATGCTGACATGTCCCGGCGAGTCATGGACGTCCTGGCCAGCCAAGTTCCCCTGGTAGAGCAATATTCCATTGACGAGGCCTTTCTGGAGCTGCGGCCGCAGCCCGGGTTTGACGTCGCCGCTTTCGGGTCGTCATTGCGGGAGCGCATCGGCAAGTGGGTCGGAATCCCGGTCAGCATCGGCTTTGCGACGACGCGCACCCTGGCGAAAATCGCCAATCACATTGGCAAGAAGTCAGCGGCCGGCGTATTTGTCATGCCAGTTGACATCATGCCGGTGCTTTCCGAGCTTCCGGTCGAGGAGGTCTGGGGGGTTGGTCGGCGCAGTCGCGACAAGTTGCGTCGGCTTGGCATTTTGACGGCTGGGCAGCTGGCGTTGGCTGACCAGAAGGACTTGACCCGGAAATTCAATGTCTGCCTGGCTCGGACTGCCCTGGAGCTGCGGGGAATACCGGCGCTGGCGCCAGAGGACATGGAGAAGCCCGCCCAAAGCCTGACTTGCTCGCGGTCGTTTGGGCGGCCGGTCTTTGAGTTGGCGGAGCTTCGGGAGGCGATGGCGTACTACATCGCCACCGCGGCAGCGCAGCTGCGCCAGCAGAACCAGCTGGCCAGCGGCGCCAATGTCTTTTTCCAGTATGTTCTGAATGAGCCTGGCCGCGACCGTGATTTCGCCTGGGCGAACACCGGCGCCACAGTTATGTTCGATCATCCGACTGCGGCAGACGGCGCTATGCTGGCCGCAATCAAGCCGGTTCTGGACTCCATATTCATCCCGAACCGGCGTTATCGGAAGGCCGGCATCATGTTCATCGGGCTGGAAAACGCCTCTACGCGGCAGCTGAACTTGTTTGTCGACCAGAAAGACCAGCGCCGCGACCGGCTGTATGACGCGGTTGACAAGATTAACAAGGAGTTTGGCCGCGGCTCTGTCTTCCATCTCGCCCAGGGCATCGAAAAACCATGGCTGATGCGGCGCGAGCACTTGTCGCCTTGCTTTACGACCAAATGGAGTGATATTTTAACGCTTCACCCCGGCTTGCGGGCTGACATCAGGAAATCCGGAACGAATCGTCCGGGACAAGGGACGGGGCAATGACGACAACTACGAAGGACACGGTTTTGCTCAGCAGCGGGTTTATTCCTGCTACTTTGGCGGCGGTGCGGCAACGTTGGCAGGTGATTGACATTCCCTGCCAGCGGGATGCTGCCAAGCATTTGCGCGGCATGGCTGAGCCGCCGCTGGCAGTCTGCATCGGCCGCGTCGCTCCGCAGAGCCGCGGCGACGACGACTTGAACGTCTGGGAGATGCTGCGGGAAGTCCAGGACGCCGCGCCGGGAGTGCCGGTCTTGATTTCGACTGGCGTCAATTCGCCCAAGCATATTGTCGAACTGGTGAAAGCTGGCGCGTTTGACTACGTTCTGGAGCCGCAATGCCGTACCGACCCGGTGGAAATCGACCGCTACACTGAGGATTTGCTGCTGGCGTTGCGGCGAGCCGTGGAGTGGCGTCGGCTGAGCATGGAGAACATCAGCCTTAAGCATGGGCTTTTGAGCGATGATCTGTCCGTGCCCATTCGCGGCGTTTCGCGAGCCATGAGCCAGGTGATGGAATTGGTTCGTAAAGTCGCCCCGACTTCGGCGACAGTTCTGATCACCGGCGAGTCCGGCACTGGCAAGGAGCTGGTCGCCCACGCCATCCATGCCTTGTCCAAGCGCGCCCAGCATCCGTTCACCGCCTTGAACTGCGGGTCGTTTTCCGAGGCGCTGATCAGTTCCGAACTTTTGGGGCATACCCGGGGCGCCTTCACTGGCGCGGTGATGGACAGGGCTGGACTGATCCGGGAAGCCGGCGAAGGCACCTTGTTCCTGGATGAAATCGCGACCACCAAGCAGAATTTCCAGATTGTCCTGCTGCGGGTTCTGGAGCAGCGCGTGGCTCGCCCGGTCGGGGCTGGGGCGGAGTATCCTGTCGCTTGTCGGTTTATCGCTGCTGCCAATCGCGACCTTGGGCAGATGGCGGCGGAGGGGGAATTCCGGGAAGATTTGTTTTATCGCCTGAATATGTTCAACATCCACCTGCCGCCGCTGCGCGAACGCCGAGAAGATATTCCCGTGCTGACCAACTTTTTTCTTTTGCAGGCCAGCCAGGAATATGGCAAGGAGGTGAATGGCATCAGCGCTGAAGCGTTGCGGCAATTGGAGGAGGCGCCCTGGCCCGGCAATGTCCGCCAGCTGCGCAATGCTGTGGAACGGGCCGTCATCCTGGCCGAAGACCATATTCTTGACCAGCGCGACTTTGCATTGCCGCCGGCTGCCGTCACCAGCCATGGCGACCCGCCGGCGTTGCCGGACGTTGATTTCGACCAGGCCATGGCTGACTATGAGCGCCGGCTGCTGGCCGAGGCCATGCGCCAGGCTGACGGCAATGTGAGCGAAGCCGCCCGGCGCTTGGGCATTAAGCGGCCGCGGCTCTGCTATCGCTTGAAATTGCTGGGGCTCACCTAGCCCTAGCCGGAAGGCAGGACGTTGCAGTCGTCTACGGCACTTGCAAGGTTACCTTCACCCCGGTTTTGCTCGTGGTGATGATCGCTCCCGGGACTTTTAGCGGCGTGGCGCTGTCGGCCGGCGACGGCGGCAGCTGCATGTTGACCGTTGGGAAAGTTTCCTTGCCGATGGTCACTGTCATCTCATAGTCGCCGATAAAGGCGTCTATAGGCGGCGCAGCGCCGGTGCCGTCGGTCTCAAGTTCCGCCACTGTTCGCCATTCCTCGTCCAGCAGTTTGAAGATGGTTTCGGTGGCTGGGCGCGGGGTGAAGTCGTTGCTGTAAAAGGCCATGCGCGGATTGAGGATAGCCGGGGCCCAAGGTTCGGCAAACGACACGCTGACCACGGCGGGATGCGAATAGAACAGCAGCAGATAGTCGCGCACCATGCTGGCTTGAATTTCGTCAGAGTCGGCGTTGACCGCGAAATTGGCGATGTGAATGGGCGCCCTGACCCGGGCGCTGAGTTGATCCAGGCGTTTTTCCATGGACTGCGGGCCGACGTCAAGCCGTTTCAGATTGGCGCCCAGGACGACCCCGTCGACTTGGACGCCGCTTTGTTGCAGCCACTCTGCCAGTTCGATGGTGTCGCGCAGCGGGACATCGGAGAGCGCGCTCAAGGCCTGGATATCGCTCAGCAGCAGACTGGCGGCAGGAGCGGCCGCCCGCGCCGTTGCAAAGACCTGGGAGATGCAGTCAACCCCGATGTAATTGTAGATTTCAAAGTATTCAATGGCGCCGTGGACGGTGTTCCATTCTGCGACCGCGTCCTTGTGCCGGGTGCAGATTTGGCTGACGTGGTCAAGCACGGCTTTGCTCAAGGCGTCGCGGTTGAGGTTGCGGCAGGCGTTGGGAGCGAATTTATAGGCGGGGATAAAGAGGGCATGGCCTCGCACCGGTCGATTGGCGGCCTTGGCTGCCGCCAGCACTTCGGCGCTGATTTTTTGGCCCCAGGCAACGTAGTCTCGCCAGACCATAGCGTCGTAAAAAGTCACGAATTCAAACTGGGGGGTGTTCAGGATCAGGTCGCGGTAGCGCTCTAAGCCGGCGGCATGCGGCTTGATCCGGGCTGCAAAGTCAGCGATTTGCGGGGCGGCCAGGGCGGCTGGCGCGAGCAAGGCGGCTGAGGCCTCAATGCCAAAGCGGAACGGTCGGCCGGTCTGCCGGACGGCGATGCCGGCATTGCCGATTTTACGGCCTTTCTGAGATACTTCGACGGTCAGGGGAAAACGCCTGATTTTTTCCAGGCGGGCAGAGACGATGCCGCGCCAGTCCTTGTCATAGAAGTCGCCGCCAAGGACTGGGTTGACGTTGGTGACCAGGGTCTCGGGATTGACCCCGGCAGGGACCATAATGGCGGAAAAGTTGCGCAGCTGGAGGATGCCGACGTTTTCGGCCAGGTGGAATGAGAAGGCCGTGGTCTGGGGCTGGAAAGTCTGGTGGACCGGCGCGGCCATTTGCACGCGCTGCCATTTTTCGGTCGGGGATTCGACGTGCAGGGAGAGCAGCTTGGGCCACGGTGAGCGCTCTTCCTGCCAATAGAAGTTGAACGAGTATCCCGGACTGATCTTGTATTCGAAGCTGATGTACATGGTGGTGGCTTTTTCCACCTCGGTGTCAATGCGTTGCAACAGCTCCATGTTCCAGGGTTTCGGCGAGGTATCGGTGACTCGGATGTTGAGAATGCCGATAGCGCCTTCCTCCTTGCCCTTGATGACCTTGAATGTCCCTAGGCCGCCGGCGCGCGGCTGCCAGAATTCCAAGGCGGAAGCCGGGTCGTTGAACGTGCCATTGCGGGCGACTTCCTGGCCTGGGGGCAGGGTGTCGACGGCGAGCAGGACTTGACTGAGAAGAAAGAGGGAAGTGGCGAGCAGCCTGTTTGAGAGCAGTCTCATTGTCGTCGCCTCCTTGGGAGATGAATGCCGGTGCGACTCCGGCCGTCGGTCAAGCCGCTCCGGCCGGCGTCGGCATGCGCATGGCCGGCGCCGGAAAGCGTGTCGGCGCCGGCCGCTGTGAATTAATAGTGCGGCACTTTGACGTCCTTGCCAGTGCGGGCTGATTCATAGATGGAGAGGATGAGGTCAACGGCTTTGCGGGCGGAATGGCCGTCAACGTAGGGTGCGCGGTCTTCTTTGATCGCTTGGATAAGGTCATGGACCAGGAACGTATGACCTTCCATAGAGAGGGCCGTGGGGTCGTGCGTGATGCCGTCCTCGCTGGCTTCTTGGGCGAATTCGATGTTTTTGGCCATCTCATCACTGCCGATAGGAGCGGTGGCCCACCTGGTGATGTTTTGGCCGGTCAGGCAGATGCTGCCATTGTCGCCATGCATTTCCCAGCGCCGGGTTTCACCGGGGTTGCAGGAGGTCGTGGCGACGATGGCGCCAAAGGCGCCGTTGGTGAATTGCAGGTTGGCGACGCAGGTGTCTTCGACCTCAATGTCGCGCACCAGGTGATTGGCGCGGGCAAAGACGCGGTCGACCTCGGCGCCGGTCATCCAGAGCAGTTGGTCAACGCCGTGCACGCCTTGGTTCATCAGGCAGCCGCCGCCGTCCAGCGCCCAGGTGCCGCGCCAGTCAGCGCTGGCGTAGTAGGCCCGGGAGCGGTAGTCCTTCAAATACGCGTCCGCCAACGTCATTTTGCCGAGGATGCCCGTGGCGATGGCGTTTCTGACTTTGATGGTATTGGCATAGGTGCGCAGCTGGAAGACGCAGCCCATCTTTACTTTGGCCTTATCCACCGCATCGATCATTTCGCTCATGCGGTCGCGTTTGATGTCCAGCGGTTTTTCACAGAGAATCGCCTTGCCGGCCTTTGCGGCCGCGATGACGCCGTCGCCGTGTATGCCAGACGGGGTGCAGACACAGACGATGTCAACAGCCGGGTCCTTGACTAAATCAAGGTAGTTTTTATAGAAGTTGGTGACGCCGCCGTG
>JAAZKI010000275.1 GCA_012799905.1 Lentisphaerota bacterium
CTCGCCCCTCGCCCCTAAACAAAGCCCCTCGCCCCTCGCCCCTCGCCTATTTCTTGATCCAAGGATAGGCGACGCGATAGGCTCCTACATCGTCAAAGAGGACGCCCTTATCTTCTTTCCCCTCTGGCAGCGGCGCGCCCTTGCAGCCGACACTTATGCAAAGTGATTTAACGTCGAGTCCAGAGGGAACCGTGACAATGACAGTGGAGCGCTTCCAGCCATCCTTGATCTCTTCGGTGAATGGATGAGAACGCTGGAGCGCCCAAAGACCTGTGCCTTTGGAATCACGGAAGAAATAGGTGAGGTTAGGCTGAGAAATAGCGCTTTCACTCTTTGCCTTGGCAGTGACGACGAACTGTTCGCCTTCCTTGATGTCGAGGATGCTCTGCGCGATGCAGCCATCCGTGACACCGATCATGCGCACCATGCCGTTCTCGGGTTTGATGATGCCGGTTGGCGAATGTCTACTCTGCCAGGAAGACCAGGAGGTAATGCCGCATTTTTCCTGATTTAGCCCCCAGGCAGCGCCGCTTTCGCCGGCGTTCAATTCGCCGTTGCGCAAAACATTTGTCTTGTCAGCATATTTCAGGGCGGCGGCGGATGGATTTTTCGCCGCTTCGATGACCAAGTTTGTGTTGGGGAGAAGATCATCCCAGGCCTTGAATGTCTTTGTGCCGTTGATAGAGGGCCAGAACACGCCCTTTTCGCACCACATCCAGACGTACTCATCAGAGAATGAGAGGGCATGGGAGAGGTTTTCGTAGAGGAACTGCGTAGGGTTGTCCGTGCGGGTGAACAAGTTATAGGCGCCTGGCTTTTCCCTGGGAACATAGCTGTCCAGGTACAGAGCGACGCCCATAGAGGTGATGCGGTTGAACTTTTCGTGGTGGATAGGATCAATCCAGCCTTTGCCGAAACGATAGAAGTTAGCGGTGATGCGGTTATAGTCATTGATGCCGGCAGCGAGGTAGCCATTGTGCTCGTTGCCGTCCACGATTTTCATGTTGTCGGGCGCACCGTCATAAACACCGTTGAAAAAGGGGATTTGCAGGCCGGTAGTGCCGAAATCCTCGGCGTCGCGAGCAAAAATCTTCTGTTCGCTATCGCACTGGCTGGTCCAGAAAAACGCAAAGAGAGTAAGGCCTGGGAACTGACGGTTGAGTTCTTCGATCCATTCCTTGCCGCGTTGACGGACTTTGGCGGCGGTCTCCTCGTAGGTGTAGCCGAGTTCAGGCTTAAACTGAAAGGGGCGGCCGGTGTACTCATAGGCCTCAATGTCAATGCAGAGGCCCTCGCAATCAGACTGCTTGGCCAGCCATGCCAGCATGCCGTAGTTGTTGAGTGTGCGCTCCCAGCCTTCATCGTCAAACCAATTGCCTGTGAACAGTGAGGAATTTGAGCGGATGAAGTTATGCTTGAGGCGTGTCTGTTGCAGGCGCTTGATAGCGGGAACCCAGTCTTTCAGGTCTTCTTCAGTGAGAATCTCAGGTGCGCCAACAGCGCGCGGGAGATAATACGGGAGATAATAGCTGATGACTTTGCCATCCCGGTTGAGTTTGAGGGAAGGGATGATTCCAAGACCGTCAAAAGGTCCTTCATTAAGCTGCTCAATGGTGCTGTCGTTGAAATGTTCAATAGTGCTCGGTGCGACCCAGCCAAAATGAATGAGTTTCTTGTCTTTGACATGGATGCTGCTGGGCGCTTCTTCTTGAACGCACTGCGTTTGACGGCAAGTGCAACAGGAAGTGGTGGTGAACACGGCGACGATGAGACCAACGGCGATAAATGAGTTTAGTTTCATGGCTTGAATTGATGCTTTCAAAAAATGGTTAATATGTGCGAAATGCGGTATAACCGCATATAGTGCCGCATGTTACGCCCTGCGGGACGCTCGTGGTGGACGGGGTGGACGTTGTGGACGTTGTGGACGGGGGCTGCCGCATGTATTCACCTCGCCCCTCGCCCCTCGCCCCTAAAAAAAGCCCCTCGCCCCTCGCCCCTATCCAAGTCACTCTCGATACGCATTTCCCAGCGGTCGCCGTTCCTTTGGCGCAACTAAGAGATGCTCAAATCCCGCTTCATAAAGCATTGTCTTGCAAGCTCGGATATCGCGCCCCCGGTGCGTGCTCGTTTCTTCTTCGGTATCTCTCGGATTCGCGCCGGTTTCAGCGTACACCACATTAGCTCCAGAGGTCAGCCCGACCAAATTTGGCTCATGCACGCCGACACTCATCGTATCAGGACAGCCGAGGCTGGCCAGGGCCACCACTGCAGTCACCTGCGCCAGGCGCAACTCGGTGATTTGACCATAGTTCGCCAACGGACTGTTTGGCATCCAGACCCGACGCATGGCCGCATGCTGGAAACAACCATACTCAACGCCGAGGAAAATCTGCTCCGCCAATTCCTGCGCCGTATGCTCAGGCCCGATCGGTTCGCAGCAGTTGTACCAGTCGAGCCCAGCTTCCTTGATCGCACGAATCGTGCGCTTTCTGTCTTCTGGCGCGAGCGTAGTGTCTGTGCCTTCACGCAACCGGCACACATGGTAGGCGCCGTTCACGCCGGCCTGACGCAATGCTTCGGCCTGGGCCCGGTCAATGTCTCCGATATTGACAACGATTTGCTGACGCTTTGGCACGCGAGTCCGAATGCGCTGCACAATATCCAGGAGCGCGTCAAAATCAAAGGTGTGTATAGTCATCAGGAGAAAGGCGTACAAATCGCCCGAACTGGTGAACTTATCCGCAGCGTCCATAATCTCTTCCAGGGTCATTTTGCTCGGCTTGAATTGCGTGTGCCCTTCGCCGAAGCTGCAGAACTTGCACTTAGCCGGGCAGGCGGCAATCTCAACGCCCACCTGGCCGAAAATGATGGCTTCGTTGCCAAAACGCTGGCGTGCCAAAGCATCCGCCACACCGCGCGTGACACCAGCTTCCACCGAGGTTGGAGCGTAGTTAAGCAACGCAATGGCGTCAGCCTTGGTCAGTGCATGACCTTCCTGAACCCGCTCAAGTATCCTGATCAAATTGATATCGACTTTTTTCATTTAGGCAGTGTCCTTATGTTGATGATAAGTGTGCATGTTGCTCATAAACCTTAAGTTAGGTCAACTCGCAACCAATCGAATAACGCATCTGCTCCCTTGCGCTTATTGAGGCGCCTAAACCTGCTAAGACAAAGAGACTCAGAAGCGAGGCTTTCCGGGCGTTCCCGTCTGTTTGCCTATTGACACTTATCGTTCCTGCAAGTTGCAGCGCAACATGCTGCAGGTAAGGCGCTTTAGTGGACAATGGACAATGGACTTTAGTGGACTTTAGAGCAAAGATACGGGGCGCCGCACTGCTGTCGCCGTCCACAACGTCCACAACGTCCTTAGGGGGGCCTGCCGTCCACAGCCTATTTTAACCACGGATGGACACAGATGAACACTGATTTTTTTGTAGGGTTGTTTTTTGCAACCACTGAACACGCGGAATATACGGA
>JAAZKI010000578.1 GCA_012799905.1 Lentisphaerota bacterium
ATGTAAGCAGGCTAAAGCCTGCGGGACATACAGCAAACTAAAGTTTGAACTACATACGGCGGCAAGCGAGGTACACACGGCAAGCTGCAGTTTGAGTTGCATGTTGGCAGGCTGAAGCCTGCGGGACATACAGCAAACTAAAGTTTGAACTACATACGGCAAACTAAAGTTTGAACTACATGCTCCTGCAAGCGAGGTACATACTGCAAGCTGAAGAAATACGCCGCAGTCCCGCTCCGCTCCGACGAGTCTGGATACCCATTCTCGCGGAGCGGAACTGCGGCTGAAAGACAACATACAAGCTTGAACTATGTACACTCTGATCAATAATGAATCGGGCCGGCGATATGTTTATTGCCGTTCGGATAAAAGCATTCCTTCCAAGACGCCGCGCCACGCAATGCTTCAGGGATTGACATGCTGCCGGCACGGCTGTCGGAATGTAGAAAATTCGCGCAGGTGCCGTGGTTGTCCAAGGAAAGTTGCTTATTGATCTTGTCATTGACCCAGTTAAAATAATAATTAGGGCTAGGGCAGGTGTAATTACCTTCGCCCATAATGACGTATTCGCTGGGAAATTGAATTTTGGTCAGTCGGCAGGTGCGGTCCCAATAACTTTTGAACAATCCGTCAGAATTCCAGTCGAGTCCATTTTCCTGATTGGGCTTATATACCAGCCTGCTTGCCGCTGTGTAGCTATAGGGATAGGTCATGCTGAGCAGAGTATCTCCCGATACAGGCCGGGACGGGCAATGATATATTGCAGGAAATTTTCCACCGATGCTAAATCCGAGATACTCAGCCAGCTTAAACGTCCATTTTTTGGCGTCGGCATCAGGGGCGCCGGTGATCACCAGGAAATCCTCGTAATCATTGGCATACATCTGATAGCCAAGGCCTATTTGCTTCAAGTTGCTGACGCAGCTGATGCTGCGCGCCTTCTCACGGGCTTTGCTCAAGGCCGGCAATAGCATTGCAGCCAAAATGGCGATGATGGCGATGACGACGAGCAATTCAATCAAGGTGAAATACTTGCAACATTTTCTTTTTTTCATGTCTGTTTCTCCCGGGAATTGAACCACTCTATTGCGTCTTTATACTCAATCCTTGAAAATGAGGTTGCCATAGTTATCTGGATCGCGCCAGTTTCCGAGAATGGCCAATTCTGACCAGGTTGAGTATTCCTGGGCAGCGCCCTCGACCATGCGGTTGCGGGTCAGGTTAAAGCGCCATTCGCCTTTTCCGAGGCCAGTTAAGGGGATGGCTGCCAGCATTTGCCAGCCGCCGGGGGTCGCCTGGCAACTGATTTCCACGCCGGGATAGGCTTTCCATTGGCTGGGTTGGCTCTCCAGGCAGTTGGCTGCCCATTTGCCTTCGTCATTGATGACAAACTGCCAGAATGTATTGGTTGCCGGGGCGTAGATGAACAACTCCACATCATTGTCACGCCAGATATCCTTATCTCCAATCTGACGGCCTTTTTTTGTTTTGCTGCCGCTTAACCGAGGTTCCTCTAAATCTGCTCTGACAAAGAGCTTTTCTCCACTGCGCAATACTTTGAAGCTGCCGCCGGCTCGTAAGCGCGGTTTCCGACGGTCGGCGATGCTCAGCGGCTGCGCAGTGGCGTTGGCCCAGGCGCTTTCAGTGGGGAAACTGCCTTCCGGCATGGGGATATTCCGCAGCTCCAGCTTGATTTTGCTGCGAAGCTCTTCCTTGTCCATGACTAGGGCGCGCTCTAACTGCATGACATTGAATATCTGCTCGCGCAGCAGGCGGGCGTGCTTGCTGTAAACCGGATGTCCGGCACAGAGGCTCTCGATTTTCTGAATGCGCTCGTCAATGGCATGCATCTCCTGCTGATGATAGACTTCACGCCAAGTGTTTTGCTGAAATTCCTGAAAACTGCCCCTGCCGCCGCTCATGCCCAGGCAGCCGGGTTTGTCCCGGCGCACGTCAGGATAGTTTTGACGCCAGAGCTTAATCCAGTTTTCCTCGAAGCGAGCAAAAAGTTCCCGGGCCGGCTCGGCGGCGGGGCCGTAAGCAGCGGCATAAAATGCCTTCAATTCATCGTCGACAGACAGACTTTGATCCCACATCAAGCGTCCGGACATATACGTGTCCAGCCATTTGTAGGTGAAGGTCAAGGCGTGCATTTCCAGATACATGCCTGCTGTCAAGGGTTTGATTTTGCGGAGATATTCGTCGGTCAAATGAGGATATGTCTCTGGCGGACCAGGCAGGCGGCGAGCAAAGACCATGCATTGATATGTCCAAAGCGGCAGATTTTCGGCGCCGGCCAGGTCTTTCCAAGTTCGGATCAGTTCGAGGTCGCTTTCCAGGCGATTGGGGGTGGCGATCTCCTTGGGGCCGCTGGTGCAGATGCGCACCCGCACATTATCCGGAATCTTGACCGTTTTCGGCATCTGCATCTTGGGCGGATAAACCAGCGTGGTAATGTATTTTCCGGGAAACTTTTCCTTGACCCTTTCGGCGACGGCGACGATCACTTTCCAGACGATTTCGCTGTCATCCGGGCAGGGATGCTGTTCGCGGAAGGCATTGCAGCGGGGGCAGCGGCAGCGTCCGTCGGTGACGCCATCATTGTCGTGCGGGTCAATCATGAACTCATTTTCATAAAAGAAGGGCCAAGGTCACTTGGATTTCAGGTAGAGTTTCAATCCTTTCAGGCCGACTGTCTCCGGGCCAAGGCCGGAAAAATAGGCATCCGCAGCCTTGATCCAGAATTCTGTGACTGCCGGGTCGGTCCAGCAGAGATAATTGAAATTCCGGGTACCGTCCTCTCTCATCATGAAACGTTCCGGATAGTCTTGCCAGACGGTTTTCAGCTTAAGGCTGTTTTCACTGTGGCAGCCATGACCAACGACCGTGCTGCGGTTTGCAAAGCGCAGGCGCAAAGCCCACCTGTAAATGTCGTTGACTGACTGGCAGTATTCCTCCGCATCCGGGAATTTGCTCATGAAATTCCATCCCATCGCCGCCAGGCGGTTGGCAAAACTGGGGGAAATGCGTTCCTGTCCCTCGGGCAGGAGCAGCGTCGCCTGCTGAGGGATATGAGTGTAGTGCGGCCCAACCCATAAAATTCCGAATTTCTCCAGGAATTGATAGACGCCCAAAAGGGTGCCGCGCTCCTTCTCATCATAATACAAACGAAAAAAACCGAGGGGGTTCCGTGAGGGGTTGTCGCGTCCGGCAATGTGGATGGCATTCTTGGCGACGGAAATCAGAAAGCCGTCCTCGGGCAGGCCGTCGATGGAGAGGCCGGCCTCCCTGGCAGCGCCTTCGCCAAGGTAAATGGGCAGTTTGCCGCTGCTTTTTTCAACCAGCGCAAATTCCGCCCCGGATAATTCTTGCAGATGAGTTTGCAGTTCTTTGGCGGCGTAATGCAAAAGCCACGGGGATTCTGCCGGCACCACGATTTCGGCCAAGGCCTGCCCATTTTCGGCAAGTTTGACCTGCGCCAACAGCCAAGGCGCTGCCAGCAAAAACATCGAAAACAGGCGAAATTTCCGTGACATTGAACTACCTCCTTGTTCTGATGGACAACCAAAGGAACACTATGACTTAACCATTGGAACCATGTAGTCAAGTTGCGGGAGAACGTTCAGCGGTGGAATCGCGCTGCAGCAACCGTGCCGGCAGTTGCAGATGCTGGGGGACGCTGCGCCCCTGAATCAAATCATGCAAAATCTTCAACATTTGGTACCCAATGTCAAAAAATGGCTCTTGCACTGTCGAGAGAGTCGGCGAACAGGCCTTCGAAAGCTCCAGACCACCGAAACCCATCACGGAAAAACTCTCCGGGACAAAAATCCGCTGCTGGTACAACCATTGCAGCAACTTTACACCGATGTGGTCAGTGCAGCAAAAAACAGCATCCGGAGCAGATTTGCATAATTCCGGGTAAACGTCAGGACGCTCGGAAAAAATGCGGGGCGTCAGGCCAGCATTGCGCATGTATGTCTCGTAGGCAGCACAGCGCGGCGGAACACTGCCCAGGCAGGCAATTTTGCGATGCCCCAATTGGTAAAGATGCTCAAGAGCCAAATGCGTGGCGCCGGCCTGATCCGTCGAGACAACCGGAACGCCAGGCATCAAGACACCGGTGTTGGCGACAACCGCAGGAATCCGGTAGGGAAGAAAATGCTCGTCCAGAACCGAAAGCTGGGCTTTTTCAAATGCAACACCCAATAAACCAGCAGAGCGATACTGACGAACCGAAAGTAGAGAACGCGATAAATCCTGATTGCGAAGCAGACTGATGAACTTGATCGTTAAATCGCGCTCAATGGCCGCCGCGCAAATGCCGTCCAAAATCGGCGGGAAAGCAGCAAAATTGTTCACTATCACCGAAATAATGTTGCTCTTGCCGGTGACCACTGAACGGGCAAGCTCATTGCGGCAATAACCCAAGTCACGGGCAGTAGACAAAATTCGCTTCCGAGTCGCAGCACTGAGCTCCTGAGCACGCGGACTGCCGCTTAAAACTTGCGATACAGAACAAATGCTGATCCCACAAGCCGCTGAGATGTCTTTTAATGTAACTGCCATAAATAAGGTAAATCTCCTATCCTAATCGTTTAGGGTCGGTTTGAAAAAATATATGATGCATTATAGCGAATTGTAAAAACAGGAATAATATTTTCTTGCCGGCGGCCACTGAACAAATGTTGCTCTCGCAGGCCTCCGCGATGTCCTTTTAACGTCACTGCCATTTGACAGGCCGGCACCTCTATCCTAATCGTTTAGGGTTGGTCTTGCAAGTAAGATATAATGCATTATTGCGGATTGCAAGCAGGATGTCGAAAAATATTTTTTCTTTTTTGTGATCGGCCGCCGATTGATGCTCGGCGTTCCGGCAAGCACCGCTCCTCGCCCCCAATACTCGTTACTTAAGATTTTTTAACCACGAAATACACGAAAAGGCTTAGGGTGGACGGTCGTCCACAACCTATTTTTAACCACGGATGGACACAGATGAACACTGATTTTTTTATAGAATTGTTTTTGTAACCACTGAACACGCGGAATACACGGAAATTTTGTTTAATGTGTAACGTTTTGCAATGAGCGCTTGTAGTACAGACTCCACGTTGACGTATGCCGTACTGACGCCTGAA
>JAAZKI010000118.1 GCA_012799905.1 Lentisphaerota bacterium
CGAGCCGGAAGCGGGGCGAGGGCTTCGGTCCAGACGCCTCACAATGAGTGATATTTTTCAGTTTTTCAAAGAGCAATGCACTGAGTTGCCTCAGTTTTCATGTTTTCATGGAAATTTGACAGTACCTTTCTGGGTGGCTAAGGCAGGGTTGGCGGCGAGGCGTTGCCTCGCTGGCTGCGATAATAATTTAAGTATTTTTCAAAAGCCAGGTTGTAGCGCCGCGTCTCATCAGCGGAAAATTGCTGGCTGCGCTTAGTGGAATTGTCATTGAGCACGGTGGCGCCGACGGCCAGGATGCGCCAGAATGCTTGCAGCGTTGCTTTTTCGTGTTGTTCAAACTCATTGCAGGTCGCCTGAAGCTGGGTGAAAGTATCTTGCCCTAAATGCTCGGCGAGAAGTTCAGCTTCCTCTTTGACATTGGAGACATGGCCTGACAGGTAGGACAAGGTCTGCGCCAGATGTTGCAACAGGTTCAGGAAATGCAGAACTGGCCGGTCCCAGAGGCCGTGTTTGGGAATGCAGTGCATGAGCGATGATTTTTCCGTGTTTGTCAGCACCTCCTGGATCAGTTCCAAATAGCAGGCGTACATGGCGTGACGCCCGTTGCAGGTTTCTTGCCAAGGGCCCGGCTGCGCAATTTCGCTTAAATAAGTGAAGGCGGCATTGCGTCGGGCTGTGCCTACGCAGTGATTCAGTTCGGCTAAGGTTTGAGCATGAATGCGGAAAGAGGACATGGTGCTTTTTTGGCAGCGGCGCTGGTCGCCTGTTTTTCCTCCGGAAGGCAGTTAGGCAGGCAAAACGCTGTGAGGTTTAATAGTCCTGTGTTCCGGCCGGTGTGACCGGGGCGTCAATATGAAAAATCCACGGGGTGTCGATTGCGCTGATGCGAACCGTGAACTCCCCGCTTTGGTGAATCCAGGCTTCTCTTATGCCGCTGACGGCTGTGCAGGCTCGCAGCAGGCATTGGCCGGTGGCGTCGAACACGTCCAGGCGCAGTCGGCCCGGCCCGAGCTGTTCATGGCTGAAGCGCCAATGCGGCGCTGTCACCTGCACGGTCACAGTCTGCTCAGCGGCCTCGCCAGTCCAGGAGCCAAGCCGCTCCAATGCTTTGCGCGGGGTCTGGCTCTGTCGAAAATTCCATTCGTCAACCGTGTCCATGTAGTGTTCCACCCAGACTTGCCAGCCATCGTCGCTGCCATGCACGACTAAGTAGGCTGATTTGATGCCGTAGTTGCCCTTTGATGAGCCGGACGCGACCTCTGGCCCGGTCTGGTTAGTCAGGCGTTTGTTCAGGCCTGAGTCAGCATCCCGCAGCGTGACGGAAAAAGGCCCGCGGCCGTGGGGGCGATAGCAGATGCGCCATTCGCCCGGCGCGAGCGTGAACGTATCAGTTTGGGCAATGCCATTGCCTGAGCAAGTGAACGTTCTGACCCAGGCTGTGGTTCTGGCTTGACCAAGCAAAAAGGGTGTCATGGCCAGCAGCCACGTCAAGGCAGCCATGCGTAACGTTGTTCTCATAAACGGATTCCTAAGCTAAGAAGAAAAGGAGGGCGACGGAAGCGGCAAAGACGGCTTCTCCTTAAACAAATCTTAAACACAAATCTTAAGCATAGTATACTCTATTTCGGAAATGATTGCAAGCACTAAGGTGGCGGTTTCATGGTGAAAGCCGTTTCTGTGCAGTACGGCGGCAGCGTGCAACTTAGTACTGAAAACGGATAGACGGTGAGGCATTGGTCGGCTGGAAAAACCGGGGTATATTTTTAGGCTAAAGATTGACAATGCCATTCCCCGGCAATATAGTAGCCTCAAATTGATTTCCTTATATAAATTAAAGTATTGAAACTCAATTTGATGCCCGGTAACCATCAGTAGACCATCGAAAATAGGAGAATTGCTATGGCAAAGCGAGTTATGGATGAAGAACATAAAGCCAAGCTGCTTCAAGGCCGCATCCAAGCTAAGGCCAACCGCGAGAAGGCTGCTGCCTTGCTTGAAGAGCATGGCGAGACGCTGCAGTCGTGGAGATTCTGGAAGAACATCTCGGCGCCAGACCGCGAAGCTGTCTTGGAAGCGATCCGCAAAGCAGACCTGGCCAACATCAATGCGGATATTAAGGCCATGCAGGCAAAGCTTGACGCCAAGATCGCAGAAAAGGAAAGCCTGACCGCAAAGTGAGAAAAAATCGCTGGTGATGGGAACCAGCCGGGAAGTCACCAATAAAATCCGCGTTATGGATATTGCTTTCATATCCTTGCAGGACACCAGCCGCTTAAGCAGGGGATTGTTCAGATGGGGTCAACTATGAACATATGAACAAAGGAGGTTTGCCATGAACCGGAACCGTCGCCATTTTACCTTGATTGAGCTGCTGGTCGTCATTGCCATCATCGCTATTCTGGCGGCCATGCTGTTGCCTGCCTTGAGCAAAGCCCAGGAAAAGGCTCGGGCGATTTCGTGCGTCAACAACCTGAAGCAGCTATCTTTGATTGCCCAGATGTATCAAATTGACAGCAAGAATTATGCTTTCGGCTTTGAAACGTGGTATCATGGCTACAATGATGTACATGAACCCTTGACTTGGCTGGAATGGCTTTATTATACAAAATCCTACGGTGCGGAGTACAAGGTAGTCAAGTTTGGTGAGTACAACTACTACATGTATGAAATGTCCTTATGCCCCTCCGCACCCTCGGAGAGTAAAGCCAATTGGACCTGGTGGCATGCTCCCGTAGTCAGTAGTTATGGGTATAACGTCTATATCAGCAGCGCTAATCGGGATATAGCGCCGAACGTCACCTACTTGCGGAAGCTTTCGGCTGCCCCTATGCCCTCTATTATCTCCACCTTTGCTGACAACTGGGGGTATTGTGAAACAACAGGGGAGTTGCCCACTGCGCCGCTGGGGCCATATTGCGGCAGGCAAAAAGTGGCTTGTCTTTTCAACGGAGAACAGGGTTCCGTGCGCGGATACGCCGCCCACTCCAATGGCCGCAATACGGCCTACTTGGATGGCCACGTCGACACCGTGAATGCGGTTCGGGTATATTTACATTCCGGCTTTGAAAATGTCTGGGACGCCCGAAACAACAGTTCGTTGATTGTCGAGCGTTAAAGCGTAGGTTGAAGGTGCGGCAGGCGGCAGCTCAATAAAGAGGAACTAACCGCCAAGACGCCAAGGACGCCAAGATTTTTTCTTGGCGTCCTTGGCGTTTTTGGCGCTTTGCGTCGGTGGATGCGTTGGACATAGCGGACAACGTATTCCAAGCCCCCTCTCGCCCCTCGCCCCTCGCTCCTCGCCCCTAAACAAATCCTCTCGCCCTTATTCACGTCATCTGCGCCTGGCGGCGTCGGAAGGCGGCAGGGGAAAAGCCGGTTGCGGCCTTGAAGGCGCGGCAGAAATACGACGGTGACGCAAAGCCTGCCTGGAGAGCGACTTGGGACAGGGTTAATTGGCTGAACGTCAGCAAATCCTTGGCCTTGTTGATGCGCTGGCGGTGGACGTACTGCATGGGCGGACAGCCGATGGCCTCGGTGAATAAAGCGGAAAATCGGCTGGGAGAAAGTGCGCTGACTTCAGACAGCTTGTCCAGACTCAAGGGCGAGGCGTAGTTTTTTTCCAGGAAATGAAGTGACTTGACGATTGACGGCGGGATATCCGGGACAAGCGGGAAGGGATGTTCGGCAAGGATGGCGTTGCAGAGGGCGATGAGGATTTGGAGATTGAGCGCGTATTCGGTCGCATAACGCGAGGTCTCCGGCGCTGTCTTGCTTTCCAGTAGACGATTGACAAGCGCTTCGATGTCGCCGGTGGCCAGTCTGGCAATCTGGAATTGATTTTTGACCCAGGGGGCGAGGAAGTCCGCGAGAGCGCCGAGCTGTTCGCGGCTGGCTATGCCGCCATAGCAGTTGTAGGCTCTGGTGACGGTGTAGCTGGCAGTGTAAAAATGGTGCGTCACGCCAGGGCGCAAGAGTGCCAACTGGCCGGCTTCCAAGCGGTGACGGACGCCGTCAATCGCAAAATCGGCCTCACCTTCCAGGATGTAGGTGAACTGGAAGGAGTCGTGGCTGTGGGTGACCTCGTCAAAAGCATAACCGTCATAATGGTGGACTGCGACCCGCCGAAAGGGTGACGGCAGAAAATTGTGGTATTCGGCAGTAGTCATGCGGATTCCGTTCCGGCTGGGCAAGGGGTGTTGTCAGTCGACGGGAAAATGGCAGGTGCAGGAGTGAGTCGGGGAAAAGCTGACGCTGGGGGGCGGCGTGGTGCGGCAGACCTCCTGGGCGCATGCGCAGCGGGGATGGAAGTGACACCCGGTCGGCGGGTTGATGGGGCTGGGGACGTCGCCGGGCAGGCGCAGCTTAGGCCGGCCGTCAGCGCTGTCCAGGGTCGGTGCGGCTGCCAGGAGTGCCTTGGTGTAGGGATGCCGCGGGGATGTCATCACTTCCGCAGTCTGGCCGTGTTCGACGATGCGGCCGAGGTACATGACAGCAATCCGCTCCGCCAAAAAGCTGACGACGCCGAGGTCGTGGGTGATGAAGAGATACGCCAGGCCGAGTTCATGCTGGAGGTCCTTGAGAAGATTGAGGATTTGCGCCTGCACAGACACATCCAGGGCGCTGGTGCATTCGTCGCAGATGACAACGGCGGGATTGACGGCCAGGCTGCGAGCCAGGCCAATGCGCTGTCGCTGACCGCCTGAGAATTGATGCGGATAGCGCCGCAAGGCATCGGCTGGCAGGCCGACTTTGGCGATTAGGTCGGTCATGCGTGTTTGGCGTTCGTTGGAGGTGAGTCCGGGCTGGTGGATTTCCATGCCCTCGGCGATGGTTTCACCGATGGTCAGGCGCGGGTCCAGGCTGGAAAAGGGGTCCTGGAAGATCATCTGGATGGTTTGCCGAAAAGGCCGGAGCGCGCGCGGATGCAGGCCATTGAGGTCGGTTTTGCCATGTACGACAATGCTGCCGGCATTGATTGGCGCTAAGCCGACTAGCGCCTTGCCCGCAGTGGTCTTGCCGCAGCCCGATTCCCCGACCAGCGCGAGGGTTTCGCCAGGCCAGAGGGTGAAGTCAATGCCGTCAACGGCTTTGACATAACCGGTGGTGCGGCGGAACAACCCGCTTTGGCGCGGGAACCAGACCTGGAGGCCGGTGACTTGCAGAACCGGCGTTGGCGGCGGTGCGTCGTCTTTGCTGACTGCGGCGTCGGCCTGCGCCTCTGGCAGCGGTGTATCAGCCAAGTGGCAGGCGACGCCGTGATTGGGGGCGAGGTCGCGAAACAGCGGCGCCGCAGTTTGGCATTGGGGCGTTGCCAGCGGGCAGCGAGGCGCGAAACGGCAACCCGGGATTTCCTCTTCGGGCTTGGGAACTGAGCCGGTGATGGCGGCCAGCCGTTGTCCGCGCTGGTCAACCGAGGGGATGGAGCGGAGCAGAAGCCGGGTGTAGGGATGGGCCGGTCGCCGGAAAAGGTCGTCACAGCCTGCCGTTTCCACGATGCTGCCTGCGTACATGACGGCGACGCGGTCAGCCTGTTCGTTGACTAAGGCGAGGTTGTGAGTGATCAGGAGGATGGCGGTTCCGTATTGGCGTCGTAGCGTTTGCAGCAAGTCCATGATTTGCGCCTGGACAGTCACATCCAGGGCGGTGGTCGGCTCGTCAGCGATGAGCAGTTCCGGCTGGCCAGCCAGTGCCATGGCGATCATCACCCGCTGGCGCATGCCGCCGGAGAGTTGGTGCGGGTAGTCGCTAGCGCGCTGCTCCGGGTCGGGAATGCCGACTTGGGTCAGCAAGTCAACGACTCGGCGCTGACGTCCGGCGCGAGGCAGCCGGTGATGCTGCTTCAGGACTTCGCCAATCTGCCAGCCGACGGTGAGAACCGGGTTGAGCGCCGTCATCGGCTCCTGGAAAATCATGGCGATGCGGCGGCCGGCTATGGCACGTCTTTCCGACGCTGGCAGGGCCAGCACATCGCGACCCTGGAAATGTGCCTGGCCGGCCTCGACAACGGCGTTGGGCGGCAATAGTCCGAGCAGTGACAGCGCCGTGATGGACTTCCCAGAGCCGGACTCGCCGACTAAAGCGAGCATTTCCCCAGGCTTGATGGCGAAAGATGCGTCCTGCACAGCGGTGACGCCGGCGTCGCCCTGCCGGAAGGCAATGCGCAGGCCGGAGACGGTAAGCAGGTGTTGTTCAGGTTGACTGGGCATGGTGGATGACAGCATGGACGGGTCAGCGCAGGCGGGGGTCAAGGGCGTCGCGGACAGCGTCGCCAAAGAGGTTGGCAGGAAGGACGAGTCCGACCATGAAGGTGAAGGCAGCGGCTAGCTTCCACCAGATGATCGGCTCCCGGGTGAGTTCAGTTCTGGCGTCGTTGATCATGGCGCCCCAGGACATGGTGTCAGCGCCAACGCCAATGCCGAGGTAGGTGAACGCAGCTTCGGCTAATACTTCGCTGGAGAAACGGATGACTGTGGTGATGAGGATGAGATGGAGGACATTGGGGACAATGTGGCGGAGGATGATGCGCCAGCTGGGAACGCCCATGGCCTTGGCAGCCAGGACAAAGTCGGTTTCACGCAGGCGGATGGTCTCGCCGCGCAGGAGTCGGCACAAGCCCGTCCAGGAGGCGATGCCCATGGCCAGGGCCAGTTGCGGCAGACCTTGGCCAAAGATGATCATGAAGGCGGCGATGAACAGCACCGTGGGAATTGAGCTGAGGACAGTGCAGACGTACTGGGTGGCGTCATCAATCCAACCGCCGTAATAGCCGGCCGCAGTACCGAAGATAAGCGCAAAAGGCACGGCGAGGATGGTGGTGAGCAAGCCGATGATAATGCCGGTGCGAATGCTTTTGCAAGCTTGGCAGAAGACGTCCTGGCCGATGCGGTCAGTGCCGAGAAGATGCGACCGGGGGTAGGCCAGCGGAGCATGGACACGCTGCGGCTGGCCGGTTGGGGACATGGCAGTGGTCGGCGTGTAGTCGGTCGTTGCCAGGGGCGCGGAGTAGGTTTTTTCGCGTTTGGCGCTGATCGGCGCGAGCAGATAGTCGAGGGCAGAGGCGCCCTGGTCGAGAATGACCTTGCCGGTTTCCGGATGGCGGGCGATTTCGCCGGTTTCCGGGTGTCGGAGGGGGCGTCGCCAGCCAATGCTGTCAAGGACGGCGATGGCGCCATAGCCGCAGAGGATAACAAAGGAGATGACGGCCAGTCGGTTACGACAGATTTCATGAAAGGCGTTGCGCCAGTATTCGCGCCGCGACAGTCGCCAGGCGAGCAGAGCGGCGCCGGCGAGCAGGCTCAGAGTAAAGAGGTTCTGGAACCACCAGGATTGGAAAAGGGTTGCAGGCATGGGGCAGGGAAGGATGGTGTGATTTGTCTGAAGGACAGCTATTGGAATCGAATGCGGGGGTCGACTGCGGCGTAGCAGATATCGGTCAGCAGCAGTCCGGCCATGTAGAGGACAGAGCCGAGGAAGACCATGACCCGGACAATGGCGAAGTCCTGAGTGTTGATGGCCATGATCGTGTATCCGCCCAGGCCGGGAATGCTGAAAAAGCTTTCCAGCAGCAAATTGCCCATGAAGAGCATGAGAATCTGCATCGGGACATTGGCGAGGATTGGAATCATGGCGTTTTTCAGCACATGGCGAAAGAGGACATTGGTTTCGGACAGACCCTTGGCCCGGGCTGTGCGCACATAGTCCTTGCCGGTCTCTTCCAGGAAAAAAGTGCGATACAGGCGGATGCCGCTGCCTAAGCCGCTGAGCACGCCGATGCCGACCGGCAGCAGCAGAAACTTGCCCATGTCCACTCCAGACAGAAAACCGGATACCGGGACGAGGCGGAGGATTTTCGCGAACAGGTATTGCCCGCCAATGATGAAGATCAGGGAGGAGACCGACATCAGGAGGACGCAAGCCAACTGGATGGCCAGGTCAATGCGGCTGGCACGGCGGCTGGCGGCAAGCATGGCGACGAGGATGTTGGTCAAGAGAGTGGCGAGGAAGATCGGCGTCGTCAGGCAGAGCGATGGCGCGACGCGTTGCCTGATTTCAGCGCCCAGGGGTTCGAGGGTCATGTCCGAACGCCCGAAGTCACCCCAGAACAAGGCGAGGCTTTTCCGGAAGAAGATGGTCTCGGTCAGCCTGGCAACGCCGGTTGCGTCCCGGTTGATGAACAGAGGATAGTGGTAGCCGTGAGCTTCTTTCCAGCGCTCAACGTTTTCCGGGGTTGAGGCCTTGTCGCCCAAGGCCTGGCGCGCCATGTCGTCCGGCGAGTTGACCAAGAAGAACAATATAAACACGATCAGGTTGACGCCCAGCAGCGTCGGGATGAGATACAGAAGTCGTCGCAGGAGGTAGTGAGTCATGGCGGAAATTAGGGGCGAGGGGCTTTTTTTAGGGGCGAGGGGCGAGGGGCGAGGGGCGAGATGAGCTTGGACTACGCTGCCCGCTATGGCCAGCGCGTGAGCCGACTCGCAGCAGCGAGGGGCTTTTTTTTTAGGGGCGAGGGGCGAGAATGCGTCCATCGATGTGGACGCAGTCAGAAAGTACTATAGGAAATAAAGCAATGGTTACAAGCGAAGCAGGGATAAGATTGAGGCCAAGCGAGGAATTTTCTGCGCCAGTGCCTAGGGGCGACCGTATGTAGACCCCATCCAAAAAGGATTTTTCTCAAAACGGCGTTTATGTGTCACCCCTGGCGGGGCTCAAAATTATTATACGCCTCCCCCAGGGCTTCGCTACGCTCACCCTGGGCTTTTATGTTGCTGGCCCTTTGGGCCGCCAGGCTTACATACGACAATCAGCGTC
>JAAZKI010000150.1 GCA_012799905.1 Lentisphaerota bacterium
ATTGACATATTTGGCCACCCCGCGGCAAAACCAGTCAACCTTTTTCAAAGGCACCCAAGCCGGTTCAATGACATCGCTCCCTTGTGGTTTATACATCAGATACATGCTTGCATTGACTGCCTGAGAAGCCTGTGTAAAACCAGTGTGTAATGGATATCCCGGATGATCGCCACATTCGGGCGTATTTGAATATGGGAAGCTCCCATCCAGTGCATTTTCAATGATTATATACACACCATTTGGAATTTCAGATGTCACACCCAAATTAATAATTTGTGCCCAGCTGAATTCGTCATTTTCGTATGGTGAAGCGATTTGTGTTGTCCGCGTGAAGATTATGCCGAATGGTTGGTCTATACCGCCATAAATCAAATATTGGACTCCATTATTTTGTATTATTCTATGTCCTGAATCCACCGCAACGGAAACAGGAATTTCCGGACGCAAGACATCGAATGTGGTCTTGCCTGAAAATTCTTGCGAACCGATCATTAATTTGCAGCTGACATCCCGTCCAGAGCCTCCATCGGCCCAATAAAATGATATTGTCGACTGCGTCATGTCGGAACTTGTGATCGAAGTCAATGGATTGCTTTTGGCGTTCTGATTGTATCCCTTAAAGATGACTCCAGGCACACTCCAAGAATATCCAGTTACTGTGCGACTTGATTCTTCAAGCTCAGCTGACAACGGTATTTTACTTCCGGCCTTCACAGATTGCGTCATTCCTGTGGCATTGTTTCCATTGTATTTGATAGAAATTTTGGCTGCAGTGGCGTCGGTTTGTGCCAAAAGCACCAAGCCTGTTTCGATGTTAGCAGTGTTGGATGTATGGCTATCCCTGTTAAACCCGGCAGTGGTAATTGGTGGCGGATCATCTCCGCCATCATCCGTATCCCAACCGATGACATAGGTCCTCTGCCCCATGACCGTGATAAGAAAATCTCCTGCCCCAAGATCCGCGTTTGCACCGGTGGTGAAGGTCACGGATTCACCTGCTTTACATGGGTATTCGTCATCATCAACATACCATTCATAAGATGGAGTGCCATCAGAAACAGGATATTCGTTGTCTGGAAGGTCAACAATGCTGAAAAAGTCAACGATTTCCATATTGATTGAGCTTCCGTATGCGACAATTCAGGAAGAGGGAGTTTTGACAATGTATCCATTCCAACTGAATCCGGCCAGCAGACAATTAGAAAAAGTACCTATGCCGATTAACAGGGTAATCAATGCATGAGTGATTCTCATGTTCATTTTGTCCTTCCTTTTTTGCTAATTGGTTGGTGATTTTCTAAGGCGAGTTTATCTTAAAATAAATGGGCGCGTTTGACTTCAAGTGTTCAGCCATTTCAATAGCCTTGTCCTGCTTTGAGTTGTTCAGAAAATTAAAGCAGATACGCTGGATGGGGTAAAGATTGTGGTTGCCACACATAATAGCCAGCTTGAAAATAGTGTCATTGACCTTCGCTGCCGGCATGTTTTTGACCTTCTCAAAGATACTGGCGGCTCCAAGATAATACCAAAGAAGCTGGGAGTGTTCAACTTCATGCATTGCCGTGAGCCATTCCAGAACTTCACTGGCATCGTTAAAAGCATTAAGCCGTTGGATGACGGGATGGGATAGTGAGTAGGTTGAAAAGGAACACTCGGCGGCTACGGTATAGAGGAACAAACCCAAGGAACATGCGGTTTCAGAAAGTAAGTCTGGCGCACTCTGAAGCAGTTGGGTTGCAATGTCAAGTTTAGTCGATCCCCGCCGCTGTCTTAGTTGTTCATAGAAAGCGATGAGTTTTGGGTCAACTGTTCCGTGCAGAGTGCCTGACAGTTGCGGCAAAACTGGGGTTTGATCCACGAAAAAACCGGAAACAGCAACGCAGGCTCCGCGGTGTTTGTTGAACCGTGCTTTCAATGTTGATTTATCTAATAGCAAGAAACGTTCATAGACACCGGAGTCCGACTTGCCTGACCATACTGCGTTCACCATGGATGCAGAATCGTCAAAGAGAATCAATGACTGCTGGCGGGGATGAAGGGTGCTCCGCCAATCATAATCAAGAAGATATATGGAGAACCGTGACTCATTTGCGAGCAACATGACTTGCAAGAACATATCCGGGCCAGCATCATCGAAAGGATGCATTTCCCCGTGGTCATCCCACCAGGACGCACGCCTGATCTTCTGTTTGGGAAACAACGAGGGACTGATGTTGCTGTTAATAAGTTGCGTTAGTGATTCTGTTGCCTCAACCAACTCCATCGGCATTATCATGGCCGCCGGTGAAATAAGATTTCGCTGACTTTTAGGCAACCAGTAACGGGGAACGTCTTTTTGTCCTGGAGTATGCAATCTGTATGAGCATTTGACTAGACCTCCACTCCAGTCACAGATCTGCCCCATGGCCGCAAGCACATAGAAACGGGTTCCATAATGCATTTGCCAGTCGCCTTTGGTCAGGCGGTCTGGCTCAAGATACTTGCAATCCTTGGAGAAGTCCGGAAAATAATGGCGTACTCTGGCCAACAGCGCCTGATCTTTTTCCGCTATGCGCAGCACCCGGCAGAACGCCTGCATGGCAGACTGCTTGGGGCTTTCAACGGGATATTTGGTCAGAATCTCATGGATCGGCTTGAGTACGCCGTCGAGGGCTGCCTCGTCTCTTTCCCCGTCCAGCCAGCGCAGCCAGGCGAGATGCGCCCGGTGGGAAAGCAGCCAGACCTGGTCGAGATCGTTGTCGGGCCTGGCTTCGTCAAGACTATGTTCAGCTTCGTCGTGTTTTTGCGATTGATGCAGGATGTCGAAAGAAGTGAAACACTCTGCCACGGAGAGATTGCGACGCAACGGGTTGATCGGGTTTTCAAGCAGAATTCCAGGCACGCCCGGCAGGCCGCCGATGCCTCGTTCGCGATAGATGACGACGGTCAGGCGGTTGTCGCCATGGACATTCCAGTCCTGCGACGCAATCAGATACTGGCCTCGTCGGGCGGCCTCGGTGAAAGCCGGTTCGCGGTCTTCCGGGAAGCGCCCGGTAAGGCCGATGCTCCTGCCGTTGAGAAAGACTGCGGCGACATCGAACACCGGCCCGATGTCCAAAACGACGGGGGAGTGGAAATGAGCTGTTTGGTCGCTCTTTTTCGGCAGGTTCAGCGTGGTGCGGAAGACGGCGAAATGCGCGTCATCAGGCCAGTACATCCAGCCGGCCCAGGGCATGGCTGCTTTTTGCCAGGCGGGCGCGGTCTCTCCGAAGCACAAGGCCAAGGCATCGTCAGCACTTTTCACACGATTCAATCCTGCCGTTGGGGCTTTTTCATCCTTGATGAAAGCCAGCTCCCATTGGGCGTCAGGGGGAACCAGTGCAGCTTTGAGCACCGGCGGGCCGACAATGCCGCCAAGCCCCCACTGGCTCCAGACATGGGAAGCAAGGACATTGCCTTTTTCCGTAATCAGCTCTGCGGGTATGCGGTAGAGCCGGTCAGTGTTCCAGGCCGAGCCGCCGGGAACCGATCCGGTTTTTCCGATTAAGGTTCCGTTCAGGAAGGTCTCGTCGGAATCGTCAATGACTCCAAGGTCCAGCAATAGGTCGAAGCCCAGCAATTCCGGCGGCTGATCAAACACATGGGCGTACCACCCGAACACGTTGTTTTTCGGCATCAGCTTGACAAAATCCTGATGCGGAAACGTCGCCGCCCGCCAAACCAGCAAGTTTTTTTCCTTGTCGGTGAGTTCAGGTGTCCTGGCCACGAAGGCTGATATAACGAAAGGTGTGGCACCGGCTGTGATATCTTTTGCAGTTATCTGCTGGAGGCCGGTAATTTGATGCTTGAAAGTCGGCAGAAAAAACCAAGGGGCGTCGGTTTCCGCAACGGTGGAAAATAGCGGGAGGAAAAATAATAATACAGTCAGCAGCAACCCTGCCTCAATGGGAAAACCGCATAGCGCGCTTGCCGCGGATGCAGGATGATTTCGCCTCATAGGATTAACTCCCGTTGACGATAATGACCATATCAAGAAAACTATAAGCCAGTATATGCCTTGATCGGCAGTTTGTCAAATCGTTAATCAAAAAAAATGACTAAAATGACGAAAAAGTTACGTTTGTGTCTAATATTACGCCTGATTAACAAAACCAAATATATAACTACTTTCAGCATTTATTAAAATAG
>JAAZKI010000184.1 GCA_012799905.1 Lentisphaerota bacterium
GCTCAGATAACATGGAACTGAAAAACGCCGAATTCAATCCCGTCCTCCCCTTGATGGCAATGGGAAAAGACGAGGTTGACGCCATCGCAAAACTGGGAAGCAACGCAAGGGTGGCGGAGATTTGGCGCAAGGACATGCTGGCGAATCCTCGTGGCGAGACTGACGATATTATGGTGCGCTGCGTCAGGATTGGCGCCATGATATTCTGCTCATTGCCATTTGAGACCTTTACTGCTGTTGGCGACATTGTGCGCCAGGCTTATCCAGGCAAAAATATTGCAGTGCTTGGGTGCGCTGACCACAACCGTTCCTATCTGCCGGTTATCACTCCGGAATGGAGACGTTCCTACCCGGTTGTTTCGGCGGCAATGCTTTATGGCTATCCTATCATTGCTTCTGACGCAGTCGAAAGCATCAGCAGGCAAATCACGTCAGGCATCCGTTCGCTAATCAACAATCCGTAAAACTGCATCAGGCATAAAGGAAAAAGAGAAAATGAAAAATCTTTTTGTGACCAAAGCCGCGCTTCTCGGCGGTGAGCCAATTCGCAGTAAACGACCTGGATATTTCTCCTGGCCAATAGGCGGCCAACCGGAAAAAGAGGCCTTGCGCCGTGTGCTGCATTCCGGTGTTTGGGGAACACTAGGCAAGGAATGCTCTGATTTTGCGGCAAAATATGCTGAATTCTGCCAGGCGAAGCACGCTTTGCCTGTAATCAATGGCACCACTGCCATTGAACTTATTCTGCGTGGACTCGGCATCGGATACGGCGATGAAGTCATCGTGCCGCCCTATACCTTTACCGCGTCTGTGCATGCGATTGTTCTTACAGGCGCCAAGCCTGTGTTCGCCGATGTTGACCTGGATACATTCTGCCTCTCGGCAGCTGCCGTGGAAAAGTCAATTACCCCGCGGACGCGTGCCATTCTCGGGGTGCATGTTGGGGGACGGCCGGTTGATTTTGATGCTCTGGGCGCTGTCGCAGATAAACACGGCATTCCATTAATCGAGGATGCCGCGCAAGCTCATGGCAGCGAATGGAAAAACCGGCGAATTGGTTCACTTGGCAAGGCGGCCGCCTTTAGTTTCCAGAATAGCAAGAATCTAAGCGGCGGAGAAGGCGGCGCCATAACCACCAATGATGACGATTTGTATCAGCGGCTGTGGAGTCTCCACCATAATGGCAGACCGCGGAATTCAACTGATATGACTTCCGTTTGCCTGGGAACCAATGCGCGGTTATCTGAATGGCAGTGCGCAATCCTGCTTGCGCAAATGAAAAATTTAGACGCATGCCCCGAGGCAAGAACCAGGGCGGCAGCACGGTTGGACAACGCTTTGGGAAAAATGCCATTTATCTCAGTGATGCGAAAAGATGAAAGAATCACCCGGAATTCCTACCACCTGTATTGTTTCAGATATCATGCGAAAGCGCTGGGCAATCTGCCGCGCTCTGTCTTTGTCCGCGCAATTCAAGCCGAAAATGTGGCTGCGATTTCAGAAGGATATTGTCAGCCTATATACGACATGAAAATATTGTATTCCGATGACTTCAAACGGATGACCGGCTGCACATTTGAAAATCCAAAAAGCCGGTTGCCAAACAATGAGACCATCGCATATAAAGAAGGCTGCTGGATTTATCAAAGCAGTCTCCTTGGAACAGACGACGACACCGACAAAATAATCCAGGCTTTTGAAAAAGTCGCTGCTAATGCCGAAGAGCTTAAACAGACATTTGCTTAGGGTGGAATAGCCGTCCACAACCTGTTTTTTAACCACGAAAAGCACAAAAGGACACGAAATTTTTTTTGGGTTGCTGTTGTAACCACTGAATACGCGGAAGGACATAGGGTGGACTGCCGTCCACAACCTAATTTATGTGTCACCCTTACAGGGCTCCAAATATATGCCATCTCACCCAGGGCTGCGCCGGGCCTGGCGGCCCGGCTTATCCTGGGCTTCTATATATCGTTCTCCGGGCTTCTGCCGCTTTGCGGCTGTTGTGGACGTGGTGGACTGGGTGGACGTTGTGGACGGCGGCTGATGTGCGTCGTACTGGCGGCCCAAAGGGCCAGCGACATAAAAGCCCAGGGAGAGCGTAGCGAAGCCCTGGGTAAGGCGTATAACA
>JAAZKI010000463.1 GCA_012799905.1 Lentisphaerota bacterium
CAGCAGCGAGCCGCCTGCCGCAGTCGCTATCGCCATTGTTGATATTGGCGATGCGCTGCCGGGAGGCAAAAACCAGGCGCAGATTGCCATTGCGAACTTCCGCCAGCAGGCCATCTCCGTCGTTCCAAGCGTGACTATCAGCAAGGACGGCGCTGCTGACGCGGTGAGCACCCAGCCGTCTGTGAGCATTCCGGGCGGCGGGAGTCGCATGGTCGTCGAGGTGCCCTATCAGGTCAGCGGCATCGGCGAATTCAACCTCGCCATCGAACTCAAAGGCGACATCAGCTACAAGGCTGAAATGCCCTTCACGGTGCCGCAGTATTTCGATGACAGCTACGGCGATATGCTGCGCGACGACGATGGCCCCGCAGCGCTGTGGTGGGCGTCCTCCGGCTGGAAAATCCCGAAGACACGTGCGTTGCCGCGCAATCGTGGCCGCGGCCTGCGCATCAGCGCGGCGCGACGTGAAGCTGAAGCTGCGCAGCTGGTCATTCGCGCCAGTCGTGATCTTGCCGGCGTAACGGTCTCCAGCAGCGACCTGGTCGGACCGAATGGCGCAATCATCAGCCGCGACCAGCTGGATTTGCTGCGCGTGCATTACAGCGAGGTGACCATGAAGACCGACCCGACCAGCGTTGTCGGTCTATGGCCGGATGCGCTGCCGCCTATCCAGCGTCCCATGAGCATTGCCGCAGGCTGCAATCAGCCCTTGTGGGTGCGTGTTCGTGTGCCCGAAGATGCGGTTGCGGGTCAGTATCAGGCTATGATCACTCTTCGCGCGGAAGGCGGCTGGAAAGTCAGCGTGCCGCTGTCCGTCGAGGTCTTTGCTTTCACGTTGCCCAAGACCATGACCTGTCAAACGGCATTTGGCCTCAATCCGGTTCTGGTTTGGCGTTATCAGAAGATTGACGATCCAGCGCAACGGCGTGAAGTGATACAGAAATACTGGCAGAATTTCAGCGACCACCACATTTCGCCCTATAATCCGGCGCCATTCAGCCGGCCGAAAGTCACTCTTGCCGGCAAGCGGGGACGCTGGCAGGGCGGTGCCCGCGATAAGTCGGAGAAGGCTTCGGGCGAGTCATCGCTGCATATCAGAGATGAGAGCACAACCAGCTGCATCTCCGCCCGTTATGATAAACCCATCGCCATTCCGGCCGAGGGCATCACCCTGCGTTTCAAATACAAAACCGCCGAGCCCGGCCATGTCTTCCTTGCCACGCTCACCCATAACGACAAAGGCGATGCGTGGATGCCCGGCCGCAACCGCGATACCCGCGTCACTGGCGATGGCGCCTGGCAGAGCTTCGAACTGCGCATTACCCAATTTCCTGAGAATGCCGCGTCCTTCCATTTAGTCTTCTGGGCCACACGCTGGACGGAAAGCGGCGAGGACACTGGCGCGGTATGGATTGACGACGTCGAAGTCATTGACAACCAGAGCGGCCAGCAGCTCATCGAAGACGGCGGCTTCGAACCCCTGCGAAAAGAAGACCTGCGGGTGAACATTGACTGGAGCGAATGGGACCAGGAAATGGCCGAGAATCTCAGCCGTTTTGGCTTCAACGACTTCCGTATGAACATCATGGGTCTTGGCGGCGGCAGCTTCCATTCCCGCTATGAGCCGTCGCTTTTTGGCTTCGCGGAAGACACACCCGAGTATGAGATACTCATGGCTGACTACCTCGGCCAGGTTCAGCAGCATCTCAGCGAAAAAGGCTGGCTGGATAAGGCATACGTGTATTGGTTTGACGAGCCAGACAAAAAGGACTACGAGTTCGTCATGAACGGCTTCCGCAAACTCAAGACCTATGCGCCTGGTTTGCGGCGAATGCTCACCGAGCAGGTGGAAGAGGAGCTCATCGGCGGCCCCAATCTGTGGTGCCCGCTCACGCCCCACGTCACTCGCGAGATCGTTGAGGAACGCAATCAGCAGGGCGAGCGCTTCTGGTGGTACGTCTGCACTGGCCCCAAAGCGCCCTACGCCACCCTTTTCATTGATCATCCGGGCACCGAGATGCGCGTGTGGCTCTGGCAGACTTGGGCTAATGGCGTAGATGGCATTCTCGTCTGGCATTCCAACTATTGGACCAGCGGCGCTGCCTATCCCGACCCCAAGGCTCCGCAAAATCCCTACCTTGATCCCATGGGGTGGGTCTCCGGCTATTCCACTGACAAGGGCGTTAAACGCCCTTGGGGCAATGGCGATGGCCGTTTTATCTATCCGCCTGAAGCCGCTGCTGACGGCAATCCCGCTGAGACCATCCTCGACGGCCCGGTCGATTCCATCCGTTGGGAAATGCTCCGCGACGGCATTGAGGACTACGAGTACATGGTCATTCTCAAGCGTCTGATCAGCGAGCAGGGCGACCGTCTCACTCAGGCTCGTCGCGATGAACTTAACGCTCTCCTGACCGTGCCTGAATCCATCAGTGCCAGTCTGACCAAATTCACCACTGACCCGGCGCCCATCGAAGAACACCGCGAAAAACTCGCGCGCGCCATCGCCAGTCTCAGCGCCCGCTGAGTTGCTGGGGCAGGACCGTAGCAGCATCACGGTACGCCGTGATGCATAATGTCGACAAAAGCCATCCGCAGCGCAATCAGTGCTGCGGATGGCTTTTTGTCGCGTTGGAGTTCTCAAATTCGGCGGGGATGTCTCATTCAACAAGGTTCCGGCGGTTGGCTTGCGTAAATTTTTCTACGATATGCATTCATCATGGTGAAATAATCGCCACTTCGTGGGGATTTTGCAAGCGGGCGTTTTGGTTGATGCGTTTGGGATGGCATGGATCGGATTTTTTGGAACCGCCAAGACGCCAAGAACGCCAAGGTTTTTTTGGGGGGCGTATGAACTGCGAAAAGCACTGAACAAACGGAAAGGCGGGGCTGTGCCTTTTCGCATCATTCGCATCATTCGCGGTTAAAAACGAGAGCAGAATTATTCACGATTATGAGCGTGTCGGGATGCTCCGGACCCAGTCCCTGCAGGATGCGGTGCCGCCAGGCGTCCATCCCGCGGATGTCCTCCATGTCGAAGAAGCACCGCAGCTCCTCTTTGGTGATCTCGCGGTAGTTCGCCTCGATGCGCTGCTTGAGTTCCGTGATCCGCCCGCCTTCGTTGTCCCGGCGGGAGTAGGAGATGAAGATGTCGTAGGGCATAACAGGATAGTGGGGGTATGGATTATGGATTACGGCGCCCACAGGGCCGGCAGGGGCACGAGCCAGAGTTTGTCGCCAAACGGGATCAGGTTGTCACCGGTGTAGAGCACCACCCCGGTGATGAACTTCTTGCCGAGTTGCTCCCGCAACTCTTTCAGTGCCGCGAAATCGGATGTGCCGACGGTGGCACTGGCCTTGACCTCGACCCCGGCCACCGAACCGTCGGGCTTTTCAAGGACAGCGTCCACTTCTGATCCGGCCGCCGTGCGGAAATGGTAAAGCGCGGTTTGCGGGTTGGTCCAGGAAAGTTGCTTGCGCAACTCGCCGACCACGAAGGTCTCCAGCATCTGCCCCAGCAGGGTGCGATCGTCGCGGAGCCGGCTGGCGTCGATGCCGGTCAGGTGGCAGGCCAGGCCGGTGTCCACCATGTGCAGCTTGGCGGTTTTCACCAGCCGTTTGCCCAGGTTCGGTGACCAGGCCGGCAGGCGATGCACGAGGAATACCGTTTCCAGCAAGGCCAGATAGCGGGTTATGGTCGTATGCGGCAGACAGGCGTCGCGGCTCACGTCTGCGAGGTTGATCAGGCCGGAGGTGCGTGTCGCCAGCAGGTTGAGCAGGTTCGGCAAGGCGTGCAATCCATCTATCCTCGCCAGATCGCGCACGTCCCGTTGCAGAATCGTGGAGATATACGAGGCAAACCACGCGCTCCGTCGATCACTATCCGTGCGCTGGATGGCTTCCGGGTAGCCGCCGCGAACCAGCCGGAGCGCCAGATCGTCTTTTGAACTGACGGGCTTAACCTTGCCGATTGTGCCGTCAAACAGGCGTTTTACAAACAATTCAGGGTGGGCGTCCAGTTCGCCTGCCGAAAAGGGAAAGAGCGGAATGATCTCCATGCGGCCTGCGAGCGACTCGGACAAACGCGGCAGCGTCATCACATTGGCCGAGCCGGTGAGCAGAAAACGCCCGGGCTGACGATCCCTGTCCACCGCCAGCTTGATGGCCGGAAACAACTCCGGAGCCTTCTGAATTTCATCTATCACAACCGGGCCGGTGAGATTGCGGATGAAGCCGGACGGATCGCCGACCGCCAAACCCAACGTGGCGACGTCGTCTAGCGTGAAGTACCGGCTCCCAGATGTGGACGCCAATTCTTGAACCAGCGTGGTTTTGCCCGTCTGCCGTGCCCCATTAAGCAGCACAACCGGAGTGTCGGACAGGGCCCGTCTGATGGAGTTCTGGATATTTCGCTGAATCATGGTGATATAATAACCACTTTGTGGGGATTTTGCAAGCGGCGTTTTGGTTAATTCGTTTAGATATTTCGTTGAATCATGGTGATATAATAACCACTTTGTGGGGATTTTGCAAGCGAGCGTTTGGGTTAATTCGTTTGGAATGGCGCTGCTCGGGTTTATTTAATGCAGAGGCGCAGAGGTTTTTTTTGGGGGGGGGTACTGCTCATCCGAGTTCGGCAATGCGGGCGTAGTCGCGTTGGGAGAAGGGTTTACGGTATTCGGCCATGAGGGCTTGGAGGGCAGGCGGAAAGACGCAGCAGCCGTGGTTGGAACAGCGCTTCTGGCGCGCTTCGGCTTCGGTGTCCCGCTGGGTTGACCAGTCGCGGACGGTTTTGCCGGAGCCCCCGAGCCGACCCACGCGGGCCAGTTCGCCGGCGGCGGCGGCCTTGATGACGGTGCCGAGGCCCTCCGGAGTGAGCCAGGCGGCGAAGTGGCAGTTGAGAGGTTCGACTTCGGCCCAGTCGCCGGGTTCGAGGGTCTTATGACGCCAGACGCAGACGCCGCGGGCGTTCATCGGCTTCCACCAGAGCTGGAGGCGGCCTTCGTTCACGCCGTAGATTCAGATAACTGAACCCCTGTGAAGTTGCACTGGCACCAACTCGCGTTTTCTATGATTTTATTTTGCCCGCAGCCGACTCGAAAATCATTTTCAAGTTAGTTCCCGGATAAATCGTTTCAGTCTGATTAAGCAGCTCCAGCAGCGCGAAAAGAACCCTGTCCGCTGCCGGGGTTGCCGCCCCGTGAATTACGACACGCAGCGTCTCGGCCTTGGCATCCGGTGTGATGTCGGCTTC
>JAAZKI010000012.1 GCA_012799905.1 Lentisphaerota bacterium
AAGCCCAGGGTGAGCGTAGCGAAGCCCTGGGTAAGGCGTATAATAATTTTGAGCCCCGCCAGGGGTGACACATGAACGCTGACCAACCCATGCCCAAAATTCAACTGCTTTTTTTAGGATAAATCTCTCTTCCTGTTACAAGATTTCGCACATTGCCAAGAAGTTGGCCGATTGTAGTTCAATCTGGCGAGGCTGGCATTAGAGAGTCGATTTCAAGGTCATTCCTGGTCCAGACGAAAAAACGACCGAGTTCGTGAAACTGGTAATTTTCAGCCAAAGCTTGCTGGATGTCACGATCGGCTAATAGTTTTTGCAAGGTCGGGACAGAGTGGATGAGGACAGACGCTGCGACCAGGGCGGGCTGCTCTGCGTGGATGCGTCGTGCGAAGGTGTCGGGGTCGTTCCAGAACTCCGGCCCGGGCGTGCGGGTGTCAGACCAACCGAGGTGTTGGACGACTTCAACCGGCACGAACAAGGGCTGTTGCTCCAGGCTGTGCTTTGCGATAATGCCGGCAATGATATTGGTTTCGCCTTCTTCGCCATAAATATAGCCGGTGGCGTAGGGCGCTGCGGTCTGTATGGCCAGGAGGGCGAGATTGGGCGCCAGGCCAGCCGCCAACAGGCCGACCGCGATGGGCAGCCGTCGAGACTTGGCCAGAAGCAGGACAGCAATAGTGCCCAAGCCGTAGACGACGGTCAGACCAACCGCCAGGCGGAGCAGAATCGGCCGCACTGGGAGGGATAAAAGCTGAGCCGTGCGCACCTCGACGCGCAGAGTCCAGATTGGATCACGCAGCAGCAGGCCGGCTAACAGCGCCAAGGCTGCGGTCAGGACAACCGCGATGGCGAGTTGTCGTCGCAGGCTCGACTTTGACCCTGGTTGCGGCTTGGTCGGCTGCCGTTGTCGCTCTCTGACGACGGCCTGGGCGAGGCAAATCGCCAGCAACGGCAAGGCCGGACAATGGTATTTGGGAAATCCGAAAAGCGCGCCGCCGACAAATAGGTAGCCGACTAGGATGACGGCTGCCGCCAGCCAATAGAGGTCGGCTGCGGCTAAACGGTGTGTCTGCCGGGCGGCGGTCAGGCGTTGCCAGCCGTCGAGTGCGAATAGCGTCAGCAGAAATGGATTGACGCCCCACAAGGCGAGGGCGGCTGCGCTTTGGAGCCATTTTTGCAGGTTGCCGCCGCGTTCGCCAATAGTTGTGGCTTGCAGGGCGGTGGCGAAGTAGCGGAAAACACCGCTGCCGTTAATGCCGGTGACGCGGCAATACAGCTGCCAGGTGAGAAGGAAAAGCGCGCCGCCGATGGCCAGTGCCGCAGCCATGACAGCAGCGCGACGCAGACGGACGCCTGGGGCAGCGGCCAGGCCGGCGTGTAATACCAGCACAGGCATGATGATGACAGGTGTGGTGAGGCGTCCCCACATCGCCAGAGCCGCAGCCAGCGCGACGAGACCGGCGCTGCGCCAGGAAGGCATCCGGCTATAGCGTTCTGCGGCCAGGCAGAGCAGCAGGATAAGCAGGGGCAGCGCTGCTTGGTCGATGTCGACAGTGACCGCAGCCTGGATGACTGCCGGCATGGTGAAGCAGAGCAGCAAGGCGAGAATAGCCGCCAGGGTTCCATCAGGATCGGCTTCTCTCGCAGCCACGGCGCTGGCGCTGCGTGGGGCTTCGGCGTCGGCTGCGGCTTGGCTTGGGACCTCAAGCTCGGTCGCGGCTTGGCCTGGGGCTTTGGCACTGCTTTGGTCTTCGAGTTCAGCGCAGGCATGTATTTTTGTTTTATTATCGTCGCTGCCAAGACGGCGGCAGATATAGACTACGACCTGCAGACAGAACAGCCAGAGGACGACGCCAGCGCTTTTGACGACGGCGGGGGTAAAGGTTCCAGCCAGGTGGCATACAGCAACGATCCACAGTGGATATGCGTGCGGCGAGAACGTGATCAGTTCGCTGGGATTCTGGTATCCTTCATGGAACAGCAGTCCAGCCAGTTTGAAATAATGGCTGATTTCATCTTGCCCCATGAGTTGTTGCGCGCGCTCGGCTGCCAGGATGATGAACAGCAGCAAGAGTCCTGCATTAAGCAGGTGCGACAGCCAGTATTGTCGAGGGTCGGTCATGGCGGGGTAGGGTTATGCCGCGAGGGACGAACTCCGGCACTGAAGTGCCGGCACTGGACGGAGACACGTATACAGGCGGGAGCAGGATGACAGGCGCGGGGCGTGGGAGTTTAGTGGACAAGGACTTGAGTTGCTCACCAGGTTACGGCGATGTTGCCGGTGACGTTGGGGTAGAGGGCGCACGGCCCGGCAGGGGTGTTTTCCCAGACAGGCGGTGTTGCCGGCAGGCCGATGGTCTGGTTGGGGTGGGTGAAGTGCGCTTCGGTGACGACGGCCTCGAAGGTGTCGTCAAAACCGGGGGGTGGGAAAAAGCGCACGTCAGCGTTTTTCAGGCCGGTGTAGAGCCGTCGCCCGGTGTAGCCCGGAGTGTAGGGCCAGAGGATTTTGCAGCCGATGACGGTTCGTGCCTGCTGTTTGATGAAGCAACGGCAGTCGGCATGCCAGCATTTGTCCGGATGCCAGATAGCAGCGTCATGTTCGACCATGGTTTCCATTTCGTCGAGGATAGGTGCGCCGTACGGTGTCGAGATGGTGATGGCAGCGGTGGTGTCGCGGGCGAGCAGGGCGAAGCGGAAGGCGTTCTGGTGTCGGGAAATATTGATGCGGGGCAGGATCGTGTTGGGTTTCCAGGCCTGGAAGTGCAGTCGCCAGCCGAAGTCGGCGAGCAGGTGTCGCATCAGGTTTGGAGCCGGGAAAGACTGGTCTGGCGGCAGGGTGTCGAAATGGCGGCTTGGGCTTACATTGGGATTGGCGGGCAGGAGCGCTTGCAGGAAGGCGACCTGGCCATTGCGACTGCGACTGGCGACGACGCGGCGGAGATTCCCTTGGCGGGCGTGGACGCAGACCTGGGCTGCGGAGGTGGCCGTCGCTTCCAGGCCGCCGCCCATGAATTGCGGCAGGACATGGAGATGGCGGGCTGGTTGGCCTTGTTCGAAGGTGTCGGCAGGCAGGGACGAGGTGATCGTCACCGGGCCAGTGATGGCGCGGGCTCGGCGCAGTCCCAGCAAGGCGAGGAGTTCCGGGGGCGCGAGGCGCAGCGTGCCGTAGAAAATCGCCTTTACGCCGCGGTCCAGGAGGGTGGTGATGGCGACCCAGTTGGCGGGGTTGGCGGTCGCGGTGATTGGGATGATGAGGATGGACGCATCCAGGCAGGTGTTGCCGCTGGCAGCCAGGCGTCGGAAATTCCCGGTGCTGATGACGGTGTTGAGCGGCGTGCCGCACTGGATGGTCTCGCCCAGGAAGAAGTCTTCGTTGAACACCAGGTCAGGGTGACGGTCGTGGCCGCGGACCAGTTCGGAGTATTCGTCGAACGGATAGACCCAGACCAGCGGACCGGGAGCGTCGGGCGCGTTGTCGAATGCCTCGAACAGATGCGGGATGACTTCGCGCGGCACCTGGTCAGGCAGACGGCCCAAGGAGTCATCGGCTGAAAGGAAGGCGATGCTGTTGGGGGTCTGGACGGTGCCGTCGGCAGTGACGCGGCAGATGGACAGGGGCAGGAAGATATCCCAGGGCTGACGTCCGTAGCGGTCCAGCCAGGGGCTATTGAGCCACCAGGGGTCGTGGGTGTAGAAGCGGAAGGGGAAGATATCGCCGGGCAGTTCGGCCACATGGGACATCCAGGCGGCGATTTCCAGTCCGGTGTTGAAGTTGAGGGCGGCCCAGGGAGAATTGACGGGCGGGACAATGGTGTTTTGGGCGTAGAGTTCGCGCAGGGGCGCGGCGTCGGTGGAGATTTCGACGCCGGCGGAGAGATTGCTGCCGCGGGTTTCGATGGTCATGCCTGGGCAGGCAGCGGTGAAGTCATGCCAGAAGCGGAGCATTTCAGCGGTGGCTTGGTCGGCTTTTTCGGGGTAGAACTGGTGTTTGTCAAAGAGGCTGCCAGTGATTCCCCAGGTTTCCATGCCGAAGCCCATGCCATTGGAGAGCCAGATGTAGTCGAAGCCCAGGTCACGGGCGAAGGCGTGGAATTGTCGACCGAGGAAGTGTCCGAGTGTGGTTCCTTCGGGGATGCCTTGGGGGAAGGCGGCGTAGGGCTGGGGGTCGGCATGGAGGATGGCGTTGCAGGTTACGAAGCTGTTGGGGTAGGCGGTGTGGGCGAGGGCAATTTCCCGATGGCGTTGGTATTTGAAGGGCGAGATAGCGAATTCTGGGCCATTGTCAAAAGTTTCGCCGACGCGGATTGGCTTGCCGGTGATGCTTTTGCCGGTTTCGCGGATGACGGCGGTGAGCCGTTTCAGCCAGCCGTAGGTTCGGGGGGTGACGTCGGGGCGGTATTTTTGCGGGTAGAGGTGGATGTTTCGGTGGGCGCGATGGTTGAGCGGCAGGTCGTGGTCGCGCGGTGCGGGGTTAGCCAGGCCGATCCAATAGGCCCATTCGAAGGTTTGGTTTAGGTCGCCGGTGTATTCGAGGATTTCGCTGCCGTCAGCCAGCCAGAGCAGGACAGACACCTGATCAGCGGTTTCCAGCAGGGGCAGCCATTGTCGGAACAGATGCTGGCAGACTGCGCGCATCGTGTCCTCGGAGTCGTCAAAGAAGGGCTTGCTGCTCAGTTCCAGGGTGATGTTCTTCAGGTGCATGGTCAACTCTGGGTTTGTAGGGGGGGGGAGTGTCGGTCAGAGGTTGTTCGTGGTGGGGGGCATTGTGTGGTGGGGGCTGGGTTGCCGAGGTTGATCAGTAGAAAATCGGCAGACAGCTTGTCAGTATCATGATTCTTGCGTTGGATAAAATTAACTTAACTATAGCAGAATGTAAAGTCAAATATCATGAGTGACAGAGAAGAGATTATTTGTATGCAGTCAGCCATTGATAACAGCCACTTCTGCTTGCATATGCCTGTGCAGGCAGAAAGCTCACGGAAGATAAGTGCCTTCGCTCGATTGTTCGTTAATGTCCATTTCTGTCCATTATTCATTGTCCACTAACCTATTTTTTTTACTTTGCTTTTTTTAGAAAGTTTTCCTATGTGAGGTCGTCGTCCGTCGCGCTGGTTTTGTGCGTAAAGGTGGGTGAAAATGCTTTTGTTGTGCCTTTTTAGCCTCAAAAGTAGTCAAGAGCGAGAAAGATGGGCTAAACGATGGCATAAATCGTTGAGTGGAGAAGGAAATCGGCGAAAAAGCTTGCTGACTTAGAACAGGTGGAGGCAACGTTTGACATCTATATTGCCTAACCCATCTTTCGCAAAACGGTCATTTTTATTTTTTTTGAAAAAATAATTTCGTGCTCAACATAGGCCTACCCATTATTCTCTCAGGTAGGAAATCTTCTTGAAATTTGCTTTTGTTGTGCCTGTGGGGTTTTGGGCAGTTTCTTGATAT
>JAAZKI010000066.1 GCA_012799905.1 Lentisphaerota bacterium
ACTTGCCCGGCCTTGGAGGCGGCGTAGTTGGCCTGGCCTTCGAAGCCGATGCGGCCGGACGGCGAAGTGATGTTGATGATGCGGCCATAGCGTTTTCTGGACATTCGCATCACTGCCAGCTTAGCCATGATGAAAGAGCCGGTCAGGTTGACGTCAAGTACCTGGCGCCAATCTTGTTCCGGCATCATGGCGACGATGGCATCACGGCGGATGCCGGCGCCGTTGACGAGGATATCGGCGTGGCGGTTCTGCTCGTCCAGGCTGCGGAAGAAGGTTTCTGCGGCTTGGTAGTCAGCGACGTTGAAGCAGGCCAGTTCGAGCTGTCCGTCATCTGTTTGGCATTGTTCCTGGAAGGCTTTGGCAGCGTCGTGGTTGCCGGCGTAGACGGCGATCACGCGGGCGCCGGCTGCGAGCAGGGCCGTGGTCACGGCAGCGCCGATGCCACGGGTGCCGCCGGTGACGATGGCGGTTCGGTCATGAAAGTCAAATTGAATCATGGCTGTCAATGTCCTTAATTTTTTTGCGGGAGGGTGGGGTCGTGTTCAGGGAAGGCTTCGGTCAGGCGTTGCAGGTCGGTTTGTCGGCGATAGTGGATGACCCAGAGGACAATTTGGTTTTGCTCTGGCAGGTGTCGGCACACGGCTTGATACTGGAAGCAGACTCGGCCGATTTCCTCGAAGTGGCCGAGTCTGTAGAGCCTGCGGCGTTGGTAGACCAGCTTGCCCTGGTCGTCAACGCTCCATCTGGGAACCGGCAGGAATTTGCAGGAATTGAGGAAGTCGCGGCACCATTCGGCAGCGGTCTGGGTGCGGAGAATGTAGTCGGCCAGTGAGAAATGCCAGATAAAGAGCCGGCGCCAGCGCCATTCAAAGGCGAGCATTTTGCGTCCAGCCTGGAGAGCTGTTGAAGCCAGGTGAAAGTCTCGGCTGAGCCAGAAGGCGACGTCGTAGAAGGCCCAGGGCGCGAGGCCGGTCTTCCACCAGGAGAAGGATTGCGCGATGGTTCGGAAGGTGACGCCAGGCGATTCAGTGTGGCCGGCCGGAAAATGTAGCCGGAAGAAGGCGAACGGCCGTCCCTCCGGGCTGGGCATGCAATAGCCGATGACGAGGACGCCGGCTTCCTGCATGCGGTATTCGTGAGCTGTCCATTCGTTGCCTAATCCGTCGATTTCAAGGACTTTTTCGGCGGCGGTCGTCAGGGCGCGCGCTTGTTTTTGACAGCGTTTTTGCACCTTGTCACGGGAGACGTCGTTGGTAGTCGAAAACCAGTCCAGCTCCAGGCGCGGATTGGCGTCGTCTTCAAGCACGATTCGGGAGACGCCCCGGAAGAGTTCGGCTCGGGCCAGCTCCCAGCTTTTCGGGATCAGAAAAGCAACGCCGTTCCATGCGAATAGGCGTTGGCCAGAGCCGGGATAGAGATGAGAGGGGAGTTTAGGGGGCACGATGATGGCAGTCGGCCGGGTTGCGGCCGACGGAGAAAGTATTTTTCTATGGTTCTTGCGTTGAATCCCGGACTTCCTGCGGCGTCACGTCGATGATGCATTCGCTGGCTTTAGGCGCGGGCGGGAAGACAGAGTCGGAATGGGATTGTTCGCCGGCAAAGGGCCGTAGGTTGGGGAAGATGAACAGCAGGAGGGAGATAGCGGCTCGGCGGGTCGGGCCAAACAGCAGGAAAAGCGCAATCAGGTCAGAGAAGAAGCCGGGAAAGATCAGGGCGATGCCGGCGACCAGGATGGCCAGTCCCTCCAGCACTTGGCGGGAGGGATTGCGGCCGCTGGCCAGGGCCTCCTGCATTTGCCGTAAGGCGCGCCATCCTTCCAGGCGGATTAGATATGCGCCGAGCAGGCCAGCGCCTATGATGAGGGCGAGGGTTGGCAGCAAGCCGATTGCACTGCCGAGGGTGACCAGGCAGATAATCTCAATGGCAGGCAAGCCGATGAACAGGAGGACAAGAAAAGTGAACAGGCGCATATTGTTGGTGGGAAAAGATTTTCAAGGGGTGGGCGGAATTAGTTCGCGACGCCGGCCCGGGTGATAAACCACGGTGGCGACCCTGACCCAGGCGTCATCCGACCGGAAAAGCAGACGGCCCTCGCGGTCCACGGCAAAACGCTGTTCAGCGTAATCGCAGACGGTTTGCGGCAGCACGACCCAGTCGCCGGCATGCTTCAGGCTTTCCTGGTTGGCGGCGGCGATCTGCTCCAATTTGTCAGCATAGCCGCCCTTGGGTCTTTGCGGCGGCCGTTCGCGCCAGACTGCTTGCAGCTCGGAAAGGTCGCAGCCATGCAAGTCAATCGGAACCTTGGGAGAGAGGCCGAGGATGGGGCCGCTGTCCATTTCGCCGCCTTGGCCGGAATACGTCTGAGCGATGATGACGCTGCTGCGTAGATAGTCCAGGCCAGCGAGGATGGCCCGCTCAATCGGGATTGTATGCAGACCGACCAGGTGGCGTTGGCCATCTTTTCGAAAAGTCAGGTCGCCGGGATGGACGTTCAGGCAGGGAAAGTCGCGGGTCAAGTTGGTGAGGGGGACAAAACCGGCGAAAACAGCGAAGTCAAGTTCAAACGGCGCGAGACGGACTCGCAAATCGTCAGTCCAGGCATTTCTGATTTCCTGGCCTTTGGGAGTCGCGATGGAGACTTTTTTTTCGCCGTGGCGCTGGTAGAATTCACGGATATCGGAGGCTACGACCGGCAGGTTGTAACGCTCCCCGAGTTCATAGGCGCGGCTGGTCAGCGGCGCGTCCGTGACCAGGGCTTTGACCGTCAGCGGCGGCTGCGGCAGAGCCTGGATGGTTTTGAGCAGCACCTCGGCATTGCTGCCGCCGCCGCTTAGGAAAATGGCCATCGCTGGCCGAGCATGACCAGGACGAAGGGTGAGAAGAGGTGAGGGGTGTTCAGGCATGGGGAAAAAATTTTTAACAGGGTCGGAACGCCTGGGACAGGGCGTCGCAGTGTGTATAATAGGGCCGGAAAAACATCTTCGGACGCCATTTTTTTACGAAGGGGCGATTACCGAGCTTGAAAGTTTGCGGTTTTCAACGATAGTATACTATTTCACGGAAAAAGGATTTTAGTTTTGGTCGCCGCCGCCATTGGCGGCAGGTGTTGGGCCTGTTGTACACTTTACTTTGAAATTGAGTTATCTCAAGTGGAACACCGCAAGAATTGGAGCTAATGAAGATGAAAAAGAGCAATTTCGCCGCCTTGGCTGCCGTTGTTGTCCTGCTGTCGATGGCCGGAAGCGCCTGGGCTCTGAGTTTGAACCCCTTCAAGCGGGCTGGTCGTTCGCAAGCGCATACCTTGATGGTGACTGGCAACTATCTGGAATCGCGCCTTTTGGTTGAATTGGCGCAGTATCGAACCAAGCAGCCGATTCTGCTGTTTTCGCCGGATGTCGACGGCAGCTGGCAGCTGTTCTACCTGCAAGCAGGCGGCAAGGCGACGTCGATGGGCAGTGAGAAGTATCTTGAATTCATTGAGTTCATCAACCCCAAGCGGATTGTGTTTATCGGCGGGGAAGATTTTGTGCCGTCGGCGTATGTTGACATGGCGAGCAGCCGTTATTCGGTGATGATCCTGGACAGCAAGGACTGGCTTAAAAACGCGGCGATGCTGGGCGACTGGCTGAAGCACCCGCAGCTGGTGAAGCAGTACGAGGAATACCGCGGTCGGCTGGCCGAGAGCGGCGTTCGTCCCCAGGATTAATCGGCCGGAGGCCGATGCCGAGCGACTGACAGGGAGTGTCCATGTTTACCGCCTTATACCAGATCGCCAAGAATACGTTCCGAGAAAGCCTGCGCGAGCCGATTTTCCTGTTGGTGCTGCTGAGCGCGTTGTGCATGATCGGTCTGTTCCCCGTGTTCAGTATGTTTGTCTTCCGGGCCCAGGAGAAGTTGGTCGTGGACAGCGCTATGGCTACGACCATGATTTTCGGTTGGGTGATTGCGGTGCTGATTGCCAGCTATGCCATCTCCCGGGAAATTGACAATGGCACCGCCTTGCTGCTGCTGTCAAAGCCGGTGCGGCGGCCAGTGTTCATCATCGCCAAAATCCTGGGCATCCTTGGCGCTGTCACGGTATTCTGGTTTCTGTGTGCAGTGGCCACCCTGATCAGCCTGCGGATTGCGGCTGACCAATTTCGGATTGACATGACCGTCATGGGGCTGTATTTCGGGGCGATTGCCCTCAGCTTCGTCTTGGCGGCAGTGCATAACTACGTGACCAGGTCGTCATTCCCCATGACTACGGTGCTGGTGATGACGATTCTGATCCCGATTGTCGCCATCATAGCGCATTTTTTGAAGTACGAGTCGTATGGAGAGGAGCATCCCGGCCTGGCTCTGCACATCATCCCGGCGCTGGTGCTGATTCTGTATTCCGTCTGGGCCATGGCCAGTTTGGCAACGGCGTTGTCAACGCGATTCAACCTGGTCAGCAATCTGCTGATTTGCTCGGTTTTGTTCATGGTCGGCCTGATGTCGGACTATTTGCTTGGCCGCCACACCCGCGAACCTTGGAGCGACACGGTTCCGGCCGGCAAGGCGACGCTTTGGATCAGCCAATATCGTTTTGCGCCAACCGAAATGGGCGCTGTCGGCAAATGGGAGCGCCCGGAAAAGATTGACGCGGGCGAGGCTTTCGTCGTCTGGAGCGACCAGAAAAACCCGAGCGAGTTGTCGGTGATGGGCGCCCAGCCGGAAAAACTCTGGAATGACCGGGCCGGATGGAAGGACAATGTCGCTGACCTGGATGGCCCGGCTCGCCACCTGGCGATTTATGACCCGGAAACCCAGACTTGGGACAAGCGCCAGATTCTGGATGAAGCGGCGACGGTTCCGCCGTCCGCCAAAGGACTGGATGCAGCGTACGTGTCGTATGTCTTCCGCCGCTCCAACAATCCACCGCGAGTGCCGACCGGGGGCACCTATGTCTCCCCATATCCGAACGGCGGCAGTTTCCTGGCCAGCACCTTGTACGCCTTCATCCCCAACTGGCAGTTGTTCTGGATGGCGGACGCATTGGCCGCCAAGAAGACCATCCCGACCAGTTACGTCGTTTATGGCGGCGTCTATGTCGTGATTATGATTGTCTTCTTCATGCTTTTGGCCATCGCCTTGTTCTGGAACCGCGAGGTCGGCAAGCAGATCATCGTCTGACTTGCAGGCATGACCCCGGTTGGATGACCGCGAACGGGCATGGGCTGGGAAGGCCCTGCCCGTTTGTTTTGGCTTGAATACGGTCAGCGATACGACGCCGGCATCTCTAATTAAATATTGAGCATTGAGGACGCCTAACAGGAGGCACAGCCGTATGGGTGAAAACACCTTTTATATCACTACGCCGATTTATTATGTCAATGACAAGCCGCACATTGGCCATGCCTACACGACGATTCTGGCCGATGTCCTGGCACGCTATAACCGCATCCTGGGACGGCCGACGTTCTTCCTGACCGGCGCAGACGAGCACGGCCAGAAAGTCCAGCAGGCCGCCAAAAAGCATGGCGTCACGCCGCAGGAGCATTGCGATGAGACCGTGAAGCGCTTCCTGGAATTGTGGGAACGCCTTGACATCACCTACGATGACTTCATCCGGACGACTGAGGAGCGCCACAAAAAAGTCGTCAGCGCCATCTTGAGCGACTTGATGGAGCGTGGACAGATTTACGCGGACAGTTATAAAGGGTGGTACTGCGTGCCCGATGAGCGCTTTTTCACTGAAAAAGACTTGGTGGACGGCTGCTGCCCTGAATGTCATCGGCCAGTCGAAGAACTCGAAGAGCGCAGCTACTTCTTCCGGATGAGCGAGTATCAGGATCGCCTGATTGAGCATATCGAGTCGCACCCGGAATTTATTCAGCCGGCTCACCGGCGCCAGGAGACGCTCAGTTTCCTGAAGAAACAGCCCCTGGCCGATTTGTGCATCAGCCGCCCGAAGTCGCGCCTGAGCTGGGGCATCGAACTGCCGTTTGACCGCGATTACGTCACCTATGTATGGTTTGACGCCCTGGTCAATTACATCAGCGGCGTCGGATACCTGGCCGACGAGGAGAAATTCCGCACCTGGTGGCCAGCCTCGTATCACCTGATTGGCAAAGACATTTTGACGACGCATACGGTGTACTGGCCGACTATGCTGATGGCCATGGGCGTTGAACTGCCGCAGACCGTATTCGCGCATGGCTGGTGGCTGGTCGGCGACACCAAGATGGGCAAGTCCCTCGGCAATGTGGTCAATCCGATGGATATGATCGACCGCTACGGCGTTGACGCCTTCCGGTATTTCCTGATGGCCGGCATGAGCCTGGGGCAGGACGCCAATTTCTCCGAGAAGTTGTTTGTGGAACGCTACAATGCCGATTTGGCGAACGACCTGGGCAATCTGGCCAGCCGCGCCATTTCGATGATTAAGCGCAATTGTGACGGCATCGTGCCGCCGGCGTCAGACATTGGCGACGATGAGCGCGCCCTGGTGGACAGCTGCCTCGGAGCAGCGTCGACGATGGCGGACTGCGTCGCAAATATGCAGTTGGACAGCGGCGTGGCGACCGTGCTGGGCGCAGTCCGAGAGGGGAACCGCTATTTTGACCGGATGAAGCCGTGGGTTTTGGTCAAGGAAGGCCGCCTGGAAGAGCTTGGCCGCGTGTTGCGTAACACCATGGAATGCCTGCGAATTGCCTCGGGGCTGCTGTATCCGGTCATGCCCGGCAAGATGATGACCTTGCGCCAGGCCCTGGGCATCCCAGAAGAGTCCCTGGAGCCTAAGATTTCGGCTTTGAATGCATGGAATCGCCTTGAAGGGGGCAGCCGCGTCGGCGATTTGAAGACGCTGTTCCCCCGCGCCGAAGTGGTGAAAGATGACGCACCTCCGGCCAGTTGCGCGGCAAAGCCGCCGCCAGCCGAAAAGAAGGCCAGCGGCAAAAAGGCCAAGGCAGCAGAAGAGCCGGTCGGGATCATCACGATTGACGACGTCGGCAAAGTCGTGTTGAAGACGGCTGAGATCGTGAGCGCCGAACGCATCCCGGATGCTGTCAAGCTGCTGAAATTGTCAGTGCAGCTCGGCGAAGAGACGCGTCAGATTGTCGCCGGGATTGCGGAGCATTATGCGCCCGAGGAACTGGTTGGCCGGACGATTGTGGTGGTCGCCAATCTCAAGCCGGCGGTTTTGCGCGGCGTGGAGTCCGAGGGCATGCTGCTGGCGGCGAAAGCCGGCAAGACATTGCGCCTGGTGACTTTGGATGGGCCGTTGCCGTCCGGCGCCAGCGTCGGCTGAAAGCCTCCTGCTGCTGTGCTGCCGTGAGTGCAATAGGCTCTGTCTGCGGCGCGGGTCATGCCTTTGGCGCCGACCCATTGTTTTTGTTTGGGATGGGCAGGATGATACGGAACGTGCAGCCGCCCCCCGGCGTGTCGGTCAAGGTCGCGGCGCCATGATGAACCGAGGCCACGTGTTTGACGATGGCGAGACCTAGGCCAGTGCCGCCTTGGGCCCGGCTGCGTTCCTTGTGCACGCGGTAGAAGCGTTCGAAAATTCTCGGCTTATGCATGTCGGCGATGCCGATGCCGAAGTCCTTGACTTCCACGACAGCCGTGTTGTTTTGTTGGCTCAGAGAAACTTCGATGGTGGGGCTGCCGCTGTACTTCACCGCATTGCTGATCAGATTGCCCATGGCTTGCTCCAACAATTGGCTGTCACCCGGAATCTCAATCGGAACCGAGCCGGTCAGTTTGATCTCAACGCCATTCTCACGGGCCAACTCCCGGTTTTGGGCGATGGCGTTGCCGAGGACAGCGTCAAGGGCCACTGCCGGCGCTTTCCAGTTTTGAGCGCTCTGCCGATGTTCAATGGCCGAGAGGCTGAGGATGTCCTGGACGAGCAGGTTGAGGCGGCTGGACTGATCATAAAGCATGGTCACCAGCTTCTGCATCTGCTCCGGCGGCAGGTCCTCTTCTTCGAGAATAGCCTCTGCCGCGCCGATGATGCAGGTCAGCGGCGTTTTCAATTCATGCGAGACATTGGCGATGAAGTCGCTGCGGAATGACTCCAGACGCCGCAGCCGAGTCAGGTCAGTGACGGTCAGCAGCACGCAGTCGCCGCCGCTCCTGTCGATGATGGCGCCTTTAATCAGCAGGCAGACCTTGCCAGCTGGCGAGGACAGTTCATACTCCTTCTCAAAAGGATGGCCGGTTTTCAGGGCCTCCTGAACCTGCGGCAGCAGGTTGGGCATGCCGGAGCGGGACAGGTTGAAGGCCTGCTGGTCAGAAAGTTGAAACAGGGAGGCAGCCGCGCGGTTGACGCGGGCAACGTCGCCGCTCCGGTTGACCAGGAGAACAGCCTCCTCCATGGAGTTGAGAATGGCTTCCTGCTCGTTGCGAGTAGCCATAACGGCCGCCAGGTTGGCGCGCAGCAAGGTGGTCATCTCGGCAATGCGAGTGGCAAAGTCGCGAACGATACCAGCTGACGGAATAGGAATCGGCGCATCTAAATTGCCTTCAGTGATTTCCGTCAACGCTTGGTGCAAGGCGCGCAGCGGGGTGCGAACCCGGTTGGTCATGTACAGAGCCAGAGCCAGGGCCAGGGTCGCGCCAAGCAACAACGCAAACATCGATGTCGCGGTGGCCTTTTGCAGGATTTTGGTGGTGCGGTCAGTGCTGACTGCCGCGCGCAGGATGTATTCCCGGTTGCCGCCCTCCAGCCGGATGGCGTGATAGGTCATCCATTGGTTGAGGGTTTCGCTGAAACGGGTCACGCAGATGGGCGCACCGGCAATGGCGGCCTGGACTTCTTCGCGGTTCAGATGGTTGCTGAGCAGGGCGGCTTCCTCGGCGGAATCGGCTTCGACCTTGCCGTCAACGCGGATGAGACTGAGGCGGAGGGCATCGCGGTCGAAGGTGTCGCAGAAGTGCTTGGCTTCATCGAGGTTCCCCTCTTCGAGCAGGGGGTTGAGGATGTGGGCGACTAAGGCTGTCTTTTCGGTGATGTCGCTTTCTGCGTCACGGTGAAAGGCCTGTTTGAACGTGGACACGCCGACGAAAAGCAGGACAGTGAACAGGACGACCAAGGCGATGGCCGTGGCTGGCAGCAGGAAAAGAACCTTGTCGCGCTGGCTCATATCTGGTCTCCAGGTTTCATGCGATAACCGACGCCGCGGACAGTGTCAATATTGGCGCCCCAGTCGCCGAGTTTGCGGCGCAGGTTGACGATTTGGACGTCAATGGCTCGTTCGGTGACCGGATAGCCCTGGCCTTTCACTTGGCCAATGATTTGGTTGCGGGTGAAGACCCGGCCGGGATGCGCGGCCAGCAGCTTGAGGGTGGCGAATTCAGTCGGAGTCAGCTCCAATTCACGTCCGTCAAGCTTGGCGGAATGGAGTTCGTCCTGGATAAGCAGTTCGCCCAGTCGAATTTCGCCGGCGCTTTCCTGCTCCGACCACTGGCGCAGCTGGGCGCGAACGCGGGCAATCAAAATTTTGCGGCTGAACGGCTTGGTGATATAGTCCGCCGCGCCCATTTCCAGGCCGACCACCACATCCGACTCCTCGCTCTTGGCAGTCAGCATGATGATCGGGATATTCCGGGTGGCGCTGTCAGCCTTAAGTTGGCGGCAGACATCAAGACCGTCAAGACCTGGCAGCATCAGGTCCAGGAGGATCAGGTTCGGCGTCCGGAAACGAGCTGCGGCCAGGCCATCTTCGCCATTGACGGCGACGGCGACATTGGTGTAGCCGGCAGAGGCCAGGGTCATTTTCAGCAGTTCGCGGATCGGCTCTTCGTCTTCGATAATGAGGATGCGGTCAGCGGGCATGGTTGTTTCCTTCATGGGAATGGCGTACGATGTTCCCGCTTTCGAGATAAACAACGTCCTCTGCGATGTTGGTGGCGATGTCAGCGATGCGCTCCAAGCAATGGGAAACCCTCAGACAGTCGAGGAAGTACCCGGCCTGGGCAGGGTGACGCAGGATCTGTTCGCGGGCGACGCCGTAGTTGTTTTGGTGGATTTCGTCGACAGCGTCATCAAGACGGATGACTTCGGTGGCAGTGATGACGTCATGATAAGTCATGGCGTCAAGGGCTTTCTTCAACATATCAGTTGCTTTGGCTACCATAATGGTAAAATCGAATTTGTCGACTTGGCCTTCTGCAACTTCGGCCATGCCAGGCACGCGCTCAGCGATGTTGACGGCCATGTCAGCGATGCGTTCGATTTCAGTGTTGATTTTGAGGATGGTGATGACTTGGCGCAGGTCGCCGGCAACGGGCTGGTACAGAGCCAGAATTTTCAGGCATTCCTCCTCAATGGCGACTTCCGCTTGGTCGATTTCACAGTCCTGACTGATGATTTGCTCGGCAACGTCAAGCAGATGGTTGATGACGGCTTCAACAGCGAGGTGAACCGTGTGCTCGACCCTGGCAGCCTGGTTGGCGAGCATGTCCTTGAGGTTGCGGATAGCTTGGATGAAATGCGACTTCATGTGGAGTTGGCCTCCTTAACCAAAGCGGCCGGTGATGTATTCTTCAGTTTTACGATTGCGGGGATTGGTGAAAATCTGCTTGGTCGCGCCGGTTTCGATGATCTTGCCTTTGTAGAAGAAGGCCGTGACGTCGCTGATGCGGGCAGCTTGCTGCATATTGTGGGTGACGATGACAATAGTGAAGTGCTGCTTTAAATTAAACATCAATTCTTCAATTTTCAAGGTGGCAACCGGATCAATGGCGCTGGTCGGCTCATCCATGAGCAGAACTTCCGGCTCAACGGCGATCGCGCGGGCGATGCACAGACGTTGCTGTTGGCCCCCCGAGAGAGCCAGGCCGCTTGACTTGAGCTTGTCCTTGACTTCGTCCCAGAGCGAAGCGTCAATCAAGGCCTGGCGGACGCGGTCGCCGAGCTCGCTCCGGGAGAGCTTGTAGTGCAGTCGCAGCGGGTAGGCGACGTTTTCAAAGACGCTCATGGGAAAGGGCGTCGGCTTCTGGAAAATCATGCCGATGCGACGGCGCAGTTCGAGGACATCGACGTCGGCGTCGAGGATGTTCTTGCCGTCCAGGAGGACTTCGCCCTCGGCGCGCTGTTCGCGGTACAATTCAAAGATGCGGTTATAGACGCGCAGGTGGGTCGACTTGCCGCAGCCAGACGGGCCGATGACTGCGGTGATGGCTTTTTCCTCGACGGTCAGATCGTTGTCAAACAGAGCCTGGTGCTCCCCATAAAAGAAGTTCAGGTTCTTGGTTTGTATTTTAATTGCCATGCTTTTTCTCCCGGAAGAGGATTCTGGTCGCCACGTTGATGGCGAGGACAAGGACGGTCACCACTAAGGCCGCGCCCCAGCCGGCCCGGTGCATCTCGGCGAAGGGCGAGTTGGTTGAATATTCAGTGATGAGCACGGGCAGGTTAGCCGTCGGCTGGGTGAAATAGTTCCAGGGCCAGCGGTCAGCGAACAGAGCCGTGAACAACAAAGGCGCAGTTTCGCCGCTGACTCGGGACAAGGCCAGGAGAATGCCGGTCAACAGCCCTTTGCGAGCCGACCGGCAGACGATTTGGATGGTCGTGCGGGTGCGCGTCAACCCCAGGGCCAAGGCCGATTCCCGCAAGGCATACGGAACCATGCCGAGCATATCCTCGGTTGTGCGCATAATCACCGGAAACATGATGATAGCCAGGGCAATCGAGCCGGCAAAACCGGAAAAATTGCCGGTGGGTACGACGACCGAGGTGTAGACGAATAAGCCGACGATGACAGAAGGCATGCCCATCATGACGTTGGCCGCAAACCTAAGCACCGCGTTGAGACGACGGAATTCCTTGTATTCGGACAGGCAGATGCCGCCAAGCAGAGCCGGTGGCGTCGCCAGGACGGCAGCGCCGAAAGTAATGAAGATCGTTCCGAGAAAGGCGTTGGCGATGCCGCCGTCCGGGATGCCGTATGGCTTGGACGGATTGAGGAAAAAGCCCGGCTTAAGGGCAGAGCTGCCATACCGGAAGACAGTGATTATAATCCAGAACATGACCGCGACTGCGACTGCGACTGCCAGCCCAGAGGCGAATCGGACGAGTCGGTCAGTGCTTTTTCGGAAGAAGATAGTTTTCTTTTTCATCGTTCTTCACCTCGCTTGGCGCTGGTGGCGTGGAGGTAGTATTGAGCCAATATCTGGATGCTGAAGCTCATGACCAGCAGAACCAGTCCGAGTGCGAACAAGGCGCTGCGCTGGAGGCCGTCGGCTTCCGGGAAGTTATTGGCAAGCGTGCTGGCGATGGTGGTGGCGCCGGAGAGCAAGTTTTCCGGCATGTCCATGATATTGCCGATGACAAAGAGCACGGCCATGGTTTCGCCGAGGGCGCGGCCAAGGCCGATGAAGACGGCGCCAAGAATGCCGCGAATGCCGTATCTGAGGATGATGTCCTTGGCGGTTTCCCACTTAGTGCAGCCGATGCCATAGGCTGACTCGCGCAGCATCGGCGGCGTCATTAGAAAGACATCGCGCAGAATGGCGCAGATATACGGCAGAATCATGATGCTGAGGATGATGCCGGCAGTCAGCAGGCCAAAGCCGTTGTAGTCGCTGCCGACATATTTGCCCACGACGGGCAGAGTGTTGAGCTTGAGGGTTTCAACCAAGAATGGCTCGACATAATCCTGCATCAGAGGAGCAAGCACGAACAAACCCCACATGCCGTAGATAATGCTGGGAATGGCAGCCAATAAGTCAATGGCATGGCCGAGAATTTCGCCGACCAGGGGACGTGCGTCAACCAGGTACAGGGCGGCCGAGAAGGCTAAGGGCAGGGCGATGAGGAGGGAAATGGCGGTGGTGACCAGGGTTCCGACGATTGAGGGCAGGGCGCCGTAGTGGTCATTGACCGGGTCCCAGTCCCGCGAAGCCAGAAAGCCGAGGCCGTAGGTTTGCCAGATTTCGGAAGAGCTGACGGTGAGCTGAATGAAGAAACCCAACATCAGTATTCCAATGATAGAGGCGCTGACAAGACAGAGCCATTTGAAAAGGGAGTCGCTTTTAAACATGCTGGATTTTATTCTCCCGGTTGGCGGGCGCGGTTGCGCTGCCAGGTGTCGCTGGGGGTGGCAAGCAGTGTCGACAAGCGGTGATGATTGTCTTGGCCCGGTCAGCGAGGGTGAGAAGCCGTGCTTGTCAAAGGTCACCCAGCGTTGAGAGCAACTGACGCCTCCAAGCGGTGGATGATTTCAAGGTTTTCCCAGGGGATGTTCCGGATGACTTCCTGGCCGCAATGGACATGATGGGGCGGATTTTGTCGACAAAGGCGGTGAAAATGGAAGGATCGCTCTTTGGCGGCGATATGCAGGCGAGTCTTAGGACGTGAATGTCAACTTTTAATATAATGCTTTTTACAGCTAAAGTACAGTCAAAGGAGAATTGGCGCGATGTTTCAGACGTAATAGGTCAGTCATTGATATTTGCCGCCTACTGCTGCGGGCCTGGTGGACAGCGTAATCCAAGCTCACTCTCGCCCCTCGCCCCTCGCCCCTTTCCTGAGACCGCTGCACGTCGGAACTCCGAGTATCAATCGGCGACCGATTACTTTCAGGGCAGTCCTCCTAGGCGGGTTCCTAGTTTGAATTGAACCCGCCTGGGGGAGGATTCCAGAGCGCCTGGCAATCAGCGCCTTTTATGTTGAAGCGCCGGCGCCTACTTGGCGTCGACGCTCCCCTTAGCGGTTGGTCAATCGCTGTCGTGTCAAGGACCCTGGGTCCCGTCTCTGGTCATAGTTTTTTCTTGAGCAGATGGTCGGGAGGGTTGCACGTGATGCGCTTTGCCGACCGCTTTCGGGGTTTGGTTCGTTGTGGTTGTTGGCGTTGATTGGCGGTTGGATGAAATGATTACTTCTTGTTGAAGACTTGGTCTCTGACCATCTGGACCACGTTGTCAGGCATGGCCACGTAGTTCAACTTCTGGGCGGCAGTGGCGCCAGTGGTGAAGCACCAGTTGAAGTACTTGATCATAGCCTCGCGCATGGCCGGGTCAGTGTCATTGCGATAGAGGATGTAGGTGACGCCGGTGATCGGCCAGGACTGATCGCCGGGCTGGTCAGTCAGAACCATGTAGAATCCAGGAGCCTTGTCCCATTCAGCGTTGGCAGCGCTGGCGCGGAAGGAATCCACATCAGCGGTGATGAACTTGCCAGTCTGGTTCTCAATCGCGGCGCAAGCCAGGTTGGCTTCAACCGCGTAGGTGTATTCCGTGTAGCCGATGCTGCCGCGGATTTTGGCGACGTTGTTGCAGATGCCGGGGTTCTTCTGCCCGCCAATGCCAACAGGCCAGTTCACCGAGGCGCCAGCGCCGACCTTCGTTTCCCATTCCTTCGAGATTTTGCTCAGGTAGTTGGTGAAGATGAAGCTGGTGCCGCTGGAGTCAGCGCGACGAACCACCGTGATTTTCGTCTTCGGAAGCTTCAGGCCCTTGTTGGCCTTCGCGATCCGGGCGTCATTCCAGTGCGTGATCTTGCCCAGGAAGATGTCAGCCAGAACAGACCGCTCCAGCTTCAGTTCGTTCGTCTTGACGCCAGGAAGGTTGACGATGACAACGACGCCGCCAAGCAGCATGGGGAACTGCTGCAAGCCTTCTTTTTCCTGATCTTCTTTGGTCAGGGGGTTGTCAGAGCCGGCGAAATCGACGGTTTTGGCCTTGAGCAGGTTGACGCCAGCGCCGGAGCCGACGCTTTGGTAGTTGACTTTGTTCGGGCCAGTCTGGCTGTACGTGTAAGTCCAGCTCTGATAGACAGGGGCCGGGAAGCTCGCGCCAGCGCCGTTGATGACGGTTTGGGCGGTCAGCGTCGCCGAAACGGCGAAGGTCAGACCGAGGACGGATAGTTTCTTCAGCATAGTTTTCTTTCTCCTTGTCGTGATGTTTGCTGGTTGGAATCCCAGCGGGTTTCCCGGGGCCGCGCCCCGGCGTCTCCTGTTCCTTACGCATATTAATATCATTGCACTTTGTTAGTGTCTTGTTAAGGAAATGCAAGTAGACTGATAAATTGGATAAAGTGCAATTTGCAGCGACAAAATGCATGCCGTGTGTAGTTCAAGCACAAGCCCGTATTGTACCTCGCCTCCGTCCAGTGCCGGCACTTTAGTGCCGGAACTCGCCTAAAAAAAGCCTACGGCTCTTTGCGTTGGATTTTCCTGGTTTATATTATATTTTTTCTCCACTTTGGCTGCTTGGCTGGCCGAAGCCACCGGCGGCTTTTCCCGTAGGACATCCATCATGGAAAAAATTAATCGAGTCTTTGGTCCGATTCCTTCCCGTCGCTTGGGCAGTTCGCTCGGGATCAGTCCCATTCCGGAGCGCACCTGCAACCATACTTGCGTTTATTGCCAACTTGGTCGCACCAAGCATCTGATCAGAGACAGGCGGATGTTCTTCCAGCCGGCTGACATCTTGGCGGAATTCGACCTTTTCCAGCAGCGCCAGCTTGACTATGACGTCATCAGCGTGGTAGGCGAAGGCGAGCCGACTTTGTACCTCGGCCTGGGCGAACTCTTGCGCGGATTGAAGCAACGAACCACGAAGCCGCTGGCAGTGATCACCAACGGCGCCTTGCTGGCCGATCCCCAGGTGCGGGAGGAATTGCAGCACGCTGACCTGACCCTGCCTTCACTTGACGCTTATGACCAGGCGTCCTACAAGGCCATCAATCGGCCGCATGGACGAATGGATTACGAAGAGTCCTTTAACGGCCTGGTGGAGTTTTCCCATGCCTACGCCGGCCAGGTCTGGCTGGAAGTGATGCTGCTCGACGGCGTCAATGACGACCCCGAGAGCCTGGACAAGTTGGCCGCCCGGATTACCCAGGTCAAACACGACCGCGTCTACATCAATACGCCGGTGCGGCCCCCTGCCGAAAGCAATGTCCGGCCAGCCAGCCACGAGCGCATCGCACAGGCCGTGGAGAGGCTCAACGGCATCTCCATTGAATCGCTGGTCGCCGGGCGTTTCCACAGTAACGAGCCGGATGAAGTGGAAGCGGTCATCGGCATCATCCGACGGCATCCGATGAATCAGTTTGAACTGAAAGGCTTTTTGGCGTCGCGCCAGGTGTCGAATCAGGAAGCTTTCTATCAGCGCTTGGCCGCCGATCCTCGGGTGAGTGTAGTTGAATACAAGGGCATTTTGAGCTATCGGGCTAAATAAGGCGGGGAGGAAACCACCACTATGCAACCTAATGTTAAGAAAGTCGCTGCGCTCCATGACTTGTCCGGTTTCGGGCGCGGTTCGCTGGCCTCCATCATCCCGGCCTTGTCAGTCATGGGAATTCAGGTCTGCTCCATTCCCACGGCTATCCTCTCCACGCATTCCGGCGGCTTTGACGACTATGTTTTTCACGATTTGACCCCGATTATGCTGGACTACGCGGCTCATTGGAAACGCCTGGGGCTGACGTTCGACTGCGTCTATTCCGGCTTCCTCGGCTCGCCCGACCAGGCGGCAATTGTATCACAAATCATCGATGACTTCCGTCGCCCTGAAACCCTGATCGTGATCGATCCGGTCATGGGCGATAATGGCGAACTCTACATCTCCGTAAAACCGAAAATGGTGGAGCAAATGCGGCGCTTGACCGCAAAGGCGGACATTATTACGCCGAATATCACCGAGGCGGCTCTGCTTCTGAACAAGAAGCCGCAGGAGACAATGTCGTTGGCCGAGAGCAAAGACTGGCTGTTGGAATTAGCCGCCCTGGGGCCCCGTACTGTCATCATCACCAGCATGCCGGATGCGTCAAGCGAGGGCTTGGTCACCACCGTGGCTTATGAGCGTGAAAGCCAAAATTTCTGGAAAGTGCCGGCGCGCCACTTGCCATGCTTTTATCCCGGTACCGGCGATTTGTTTGCCAGCGTCATGGTCGGCGCCCTGCTGCAAGGCGAAAGCCTCCCGATCGCTATTGAACGCTCTGTGCAATTCATTATCCATTGCATCCAGGCCAGCCGTTGCTATGATTATCCCAATCGCAATGGCGTTCTCCTGGAAAAATGCCTGCACCTGCTCCAGGAGTCATGCCTCTTCTATAATTATGAGAAATTCTGATTCCCAAGAACTTTTCATCACCGTAGGTTGATTTGACGCCTGGGTGGATTATGCTTTATGACGAATCGAGAAATTCGATTTGAGCGATGCAAGTCAAACAAACCAAGGAGCAGTTCATGCAGGCAGGATTTTTTTCTACGGACATCACCCCGCCGATCGGGGCAGTGCGGGCAGGCAATTACAGCCGGATTTTCATCACGGGCGTGACCGGCCCGATGAAGGTGAGGGCGGCTGTCTTCGAACAAGATGGCTACCGGGTCGGAATCGCGGGCGTGGATTGCTGCTCAATTGACCGCAGCCTGATCAAAAAAGCCCTCGGTCACGTCCTCGAACTGGAGAAACTTCAATTCAACGAAACGATTATTTCAGCGTCGCATACGCATACAGGCGCTGCTGCATCGTCGTTTGTTGACCTGGACCTGGTCGCCTTGATGGAGCCAAAGGTCGCGGCTTTGACTAAGGACACCGCCGTGCCGAGCGAGTGGTATGTGGACTGGGTGGCGAGGCAGCTGGCAACCGCACTGATTATGGCGTCGCGCCGGGTGGAGCCGGTTCTGATCAGCACCGGCATCGGCGAAGAAAGCGGCTTTACCTTTAATCGACGCCTGTTCCTCAAAGATGGCCGGGCCTATTCGCATCCAGGCAAGATGAATCCCGATATCGTGGAGCCGGCCGGGCCGACTGACCCGTCGGTCGGCGTCATCGGCGCCTGGCGCGAGGATGGCACGCTGCTCGGCTGCCTGGTCAATTTCAGCTGCCACGGAACTACGTACGGCAGCGCCGGCACCCATGCTGACTGGTACCATTTTGTTGAAGAGACCATCCAGCGCATATTCGGCTCTGAAACCGGCGTGGTTGTCCTCAATGGCCCCTGCGGCGACGTCACTCAAGTCAACAACCAGAGCACCAGCGTCGATTTTGGCGTTGCGGTCTGCCGACGCTTGGGCAGACGCGTTGGCGCCGAGGCGGTGAAGGTGCTGTGCGGCTCGCCAAGACACGCTTTCACCAAGCTGGCCGGTCTGACTAAGACCGTGCCTATCGCCCGCCGAGTGCCGCGCTCCGATTCCTTGCCCAAGGCATGGGAAGACGTGGAAGCCCACCGCGCCGATCCCGGCCATCCCGATGCCGTGTTTGGGCGTGAACGCCTGTATGCCGCCGAGCTGGCTCGTCTCCAGCCGCAGAAGCCCGTTATCCTGACCGCCGTGCAGATCGGCGACGCGGTGCTGCTGTCGAATCCAGCCGAGTACTTCACTTCGCTGTCTTTGCGCATCAAGGCGGAAAGTCCATTCCCGAACACTTTAGTAGTCGAACTGGCCAACGACTGCATCGGCTATGTGCCGGACAAGGCCGCGTTTGACCCGAAGACCGGCGGCGGCTACGAGACCGTAATGACCGCCTACAGCAACCTGGTTCCTGAGGCCGGCGACATTATCGCTGACAATTTGATTGCGATGAGTCGTTCCTTCACCCCGGAAGCCGCCCCGGAACCCCCGCCATTCACGCCCGGAAAAATCTGGGATTACGGTCGCCGCGGCCCAGATTTGGATTAAAGAAGCTGAGAAAAGAGTCGTACGTCTTCCGCTTGCCGCAGGTTGTATAGCCTTGGGGGACGCTTGTAGTGGACATGGTGGACAGAGTGGACGTTGTGGACAGCGGCTGCCGCATGTAGCTCCCTCGCCCCTCGCCCCTCGCCCCTCGCCCCTCGCCTCTCGCCCCTCGCCCCTAAAAAAAAGCCCCTCGCCCCTCGCCCCTCGCCCCTAAAAAAAAGCCCCTCGCCCCTAAAAAAAAGCCCCTCGCCCCTCG
>JAAZKI010000407.1 GCA_012799905.1 Lentisphaerota bacterium
AGGGGATATGTTTCCCGGGCGGCGTCCAAGCTGGATGGACGACTTTGGAGGTGATTGCAAAGGTTCCGGCGGGGGTGCGGTCCTGGCGGCCGATGCCGACTGTGTAGACGCGGTAGAGGTCGGGGCCAAGATAAAGCAGGAGCAGAAATTGCGATTTGATGACATGAATGGACCAGTCGCCGGTCAGGATGTGCATGGCATTGCCGGGATGGATGATCTGGTTGGTCTGGCTCAGTTCATTGAGGCGGATGAGGGCGCCGACGGTGGTGCGGTTGTTCGAGGCGATCCGGCTGAGGCTGTCCCCGACAGAGATGATATGAGTTGTTTTTTCGGGGCTGGGCGCAGCGCTGTTCATAAAGATGCGGTTGGCTTCATTGATGATGCTGGTCACGCGCTGCCATTCCTTGCTGCCGGGAATCAAAGTGTTGTTGGCCAGAACGATTTGGGCGAGAGTGCGGGCCGCCAGCGGTTGGTCAACCCTAAGTTGCCGTTCCGCCGATTCCAGGCGGTATTCGTCTTGGCGGGAAAAGATGGTCAAGGCGTCAGGAAGAGCCGGCGTTGGCGGCGTGATCGTCACCGTAGTATTTGCGTCATCCGGCGTTGTGGCCTGGTGGTTTGAACTGACCGGCCTGGAGGGTGCGCTTGTATCAGCGCCGTTTGTTTGGGCGGTAACCGAACTGGTTTGGACTTTGGGCGCTGGCTCATCGGGGGGCGTCGCGGGTTTGGTCGGCAGACAGGAGCGCCAGATGAGAGAACCGAGACCGGCGGCCAAGAGCAGGAAAATGATGATCAGGGGCCATTTGTAATACCAGTACATGATATCTTCATCCTCGCCAGGGCTTGCGTGGGGAAGGAAACAAAAATAAACCAAGATATGGAATATATCGGTAAAATGCGCAAATGCAAAAACAGCGGCTGAAAACCGTGTCCGCGGCTCCAAGAATTTTTGGTATTTCTTTTGGCGTTCTATGGCGTTTCGTTGCTTACGTCGCCTTGTTTGCTAAGCGCCTGCATCGCTGCCATGTCCAGGCTGCTGCGGCGATGATGGCGCTGAAAAGGCAGGCGGCGATGATGATGCACGGATTGCAGGGAAGATCATGGCGGTATGACCAAGTGAAGCCGGTCAGGGTGGCGATGATTCCGAGCAGAGTGGACAGGACAAGAACGACTGACAGCCGGCGGGACACGCCCAGCGCCGCTGTCGGCACCACGACTAAATAACTGAAAATCAAAATGGCGCCGCCTGTCTGGCTGGCAGCGGAAACAACCAGGCCAAGAGCCAGAAAAAAGGCGAATTCGACGGTGCGGACTGGGATGCCCATCACCTGGGCGGCATTGCGGTCAATAAAGGTGTATAGGATGGGTTTCAGAAGCAGAAGGCACAGCACGAGCAGCGGGAGATGCAGGCAGAGCAGGATGATGACGTCCCGGGACGTCGCCAGAATCAGTTCGCCGTACAACAACGCTTTGACTTCCATCAGCCCCAAGCCTGACTTGGCCACGAGCAGCACACTGCCGGCGGACGCGGCAGCAAAGACCAGACCGAGTGCCGCATCGCGGGGGATGCGGGCGTTTTCCCAGTCAATGGCAAGAAAAGAGACGGCAACGAGGCCGCTGACAACAGCGCCCCAAAGCGGGGAAATATGCCACAACGATGCTGCTGCAATGCCGCACGCGGCGCATTCGGACAGGGCGATGCTGATGAACACCATTCGCCGCAGCAGCACGAAGACGCCGAAGACGCCGCAGGTGACCGCCATGATCAGGCCGCAGGCCACTGCAAAGGGAAATTGAAGGCAGAATTCATGGAGAGAGGCAATGTGCGTCATGGGTTTTTCCGGCGCCAGGGCAGGGCGGCCCTGCCCTGGCGTTGTCATTCGTTTAGTTGTGCAGAAGCTCGTCGTTTTCTTGGCGCGGTGTGTTGGGGCGCCAGGCGGCGGCCAGGGTGGCTGCGGCCTGGTCAGCCGGCACCAAGGTTGCTTGTTGGTGGTTGACCAGGCAGACTTGGCTGGCCAGGCGCGACAGGTCCTCAAGGCGGTGATGCGCCAGGATGATGGTGCGGCCGTGGCTGCGGTTGAGGTCGATCAGCATCTGAAGCGTCGCCTCTTCTGCTGCCGCGTCCAGACCGGCCAGGGGCTCGTCAAGAAAAATGACTTCCGCTTGGCTGACGACGGCGCGGGCGATCAGGGCTTTCTGGCGCATGCCGCCGGACAGTTCGGCAAAGGTCTTGCGCTCATGCTCGGCCAGTCCAAACCAGGCCAGGGTGTCATCCAGCCGTTGACGCAGGCTTTTCTTGAGGCCAGGCCACGGCCCGGCCTCGGGATAGAGCCCCATGGCCACGATTTGGCGGACTGACACCGGGTAGAGCGGGTCAATCTGCTTCTGCTGCGGAACATAGCCGGGCGGCCTGGCGCCAAAGCGTCGGACGATGACGCCAGACCTGGGTTTGAGCAAGCCGAGCATGGCGTTGAAAAGCGTCGTCTTGCCAGCGCCATTCGGGCCGACGAAAGGCAGCAGCGCGCCGTGCGCAATGGACAGGTTGACCTTGTCCACCACGATTTCATCCTGGTACGCGAGCGTCACTTCGCGGCATTCGATGATTGGGGCAGTCATGTCATTGCCTCAGATGTTGCGCCAGACCATCGATGACTGTGTCAAGCATGGTCAGGTACGAGTCGGCAGCCTTGGAGCCGTGGGTGGAGTTGGCGCAGACTAGGACGGCAGCGCCGGTTCGTTTAGCCAGGCGGTCGGCGGCCTTGCGGCTGTAGAAGGGCTCTTGCAGGATTAGGCGGATGTCGTGTTCGCGGAAGTCCTTTTCCAGCCGTGACAGATGGCGGGCGCTGGGTGGGATGCCGGGCTTTGGTTCCAGTTCAGCGGCCGCGATGATGTCGAAGCGGCTCAGCAGGTAGTTCCAGCTACGGTGATACGTCGCCACCCGACTGCCGGCGCAAGGCCGCAACTTGGTACACCAGCCGCCCAGTTCGGCAGTCAAGCCTTGGCTTTGGAGGTAGTCATCCAACCGTCCTTCCACCAGTTGCTTCCATAGCGCTGCGCCGTTGACGCGGCTGACGAGCGTCGCCCCGAACATGCGTTCGTCCAAGTCGCGGTGGAAGGCAGCGAGGTTGTTCTGGAAGACTTCGGCATGGCGCGGGTACAATTCGCACAGCCTGTCAGCGATGGTGGCGGCGATGATGCGGCCATTGAGGGGGTCGAGCCAGTAGTGGGGATTTCCGAAGGGGTGGATGTCGCCTTCAGCACGGCTTACTTGCACCTTGGGCACATCTTGCCGGATAACGTGGACAGAGGCATCGATATGCCCGGGCATGCCCACCTGGATGCGACGGTTGCGGGAGTCGCGCAGGATGGGCGGTTCCCAGCCGATTTCGAGTTCCATGCCGACGCGAATCCAGACATCTGCTTCGCGGGCTTTGATGATGTAGCTGGGGCGGGCCGTGAGCGTATGTGGGTCTTGCAGCCCGTCGCACAGGCTTTCCACGCTGGCCAGGGAACCCGTGATTCGTTGGGTGATGTCAGCTAGGTCAGTGGTAGTAGCGAGGATACGGATGTTAGTGGCGTTTTGACTCCAGGCGGCTGTCAGCCCGAGGAGAAGGGCCAGGAAAAGTCCTTTGAGTTTTTTATTCATAGTTGTTTTTTCTCTATGTTGATAGTTATTGCGGCCATTGGTGCAGCATGAGCGCTGATAGTTGGCGCGCAGTTATTTAGATGATGTTTCCGCCCATTGGGGCGTGATGGACTCGATGTTTTGGCTCTGCTCAGAAGTCATGAGCGGCGTGCTTGCCGATCAGTATTTGCAGCTGCATGGCCATTTCCCAGGCGTGCTGACGACCGGCTGCGGTGGCAAAGTTGCAGTTGGCCAGCTGGAAACGGAGCAGGGAGAATTCTGACAGCTTCCAGTCCAGCATGGCAGTGGCGCGGTTGCTGGCGCCGTATTTGATTTCGCCTTCATGCGGGTCTTCGACGGTGTTTTTCAGGCCGACTTGGTCCCACCTCAGGCCGAGTCGCCAGCGGGGGAGGATGCCATACAGGGCTTGCAGATAGTAGCCGTCCTGGCGGGTGGAGAAGTCGCGACCGTTGTTCAACAGTTCCATGTCGCTGTCGCGGAAGAAGTATTCCGCCTGCACGACCAGGTCGCCGTGGCCATGTGAACGGCCCGCGTTGTATTTGTAAACGGCGTCTACGCCGTAGATTCGGTTGTCGCCGTCGAAACGGTGGGCATGGTCGCCGTGTGTTTCCAGCAGCTGGTGCCTGCCCTGGGTATAGGAGAGACCGAGCTGCATGGCGTGGCGGTCGCCGAGGTCAGGGCCGAATTTGACAAAGGACGTCCAAAGGCGCGGGCCATTATGGTGGGGGAAGTCGTCACTGTCGACTTCGTTAAAGAGTTTTTCATTATCGCCGTTGAAGGCTTCGGCGCCGAACAGCAGGTAGAACGGCGTCGGAGCGAGCCAGGTGAGTTGGAGTCCTTTTTCGGTCAGGCCGTGGGCGCCGAACAGGGATTCATGGATAAGCGGCGCGTCAAGAAAGTCCCAGGAGTGTGAATGCTGGCGGTTGACCCGGCCGATGCCGCTTTTGATTTTACCGACGCTGAGAGTGAGGCCCCAGGGCAGGTTGCTAGTCTGGATGACTGCTTCCTCCAGCTCTGCGCCATCGTCGTCAAAGGCCATGTTCGCCCAGGCTTCGAAATATGGGTCCACGGCAGCCGACAGGCTGAGTTCGACGTGGCGCATATTGAAGCCGTCCTTAATGTGGCTGTGGCTGTGGGAATGGGAATGGCCTTCCTCGCCATGATCGTGCGCATGTCCACCAAAGCCACCCATGCTGCCCTTTAGGTGGTCGACGCCTTCTTTGTCATTGTCATAATGGTAGAAGGCGTCGACAACCACTGCGGCGTCCAGGTCAAGGCCGGGGATTGGGCTGGGCGGCAGCCATTCAGTCGCGCGCTTTTTCAGGGTTTGATAGAGGTCCTGTTCAGCGTCTGCGGTTGTGCTTCCGGCCAGGCGGCTGGACTCGGATTTGATGACCGTGGCCTCGGTTGCGGCCGCAGCTGTGGTTGGTTTGCTTTTCAGAGTCTTGATTTCCTCTTGGAGTTTTTTAATCTGCGCGTCATAGTTGGAGCGCATGTCGTTCATCTGCTCTTGCATGAGCTTGAGTTGACGGAGCAGGTCCGTGGTTGAGACCTCCTGAGCCGAGGCGGAGAAGGTCAGTAGAGCCAGGCCAAAAATGGCTGGCAAAAGCGTTATTTTGAAGAGTGTTGGTCGCATAAGTTGCTGTCTCCATGATGTTTAATGAAATAAAGCACGAGCAGCGATCATGTCCTCGGCAAGGGCGGGCTTGCGCCGCCGCCGTGAACATGCGTCAGGGGCTGTTTGAGATGATTCGTGGGGAGGAGGACGCCGCGACATCGCCGTGCTGGTCAGCGCGAAGTTCGCTGCACAGGCGGAAGCGGCGCGGTTAGAAGGCGGCATAGCGGTCAAGCCGCAGCCGCGCCGGCATGCAATAGGGCAGCCGGAAGAGGTTGTCAGGCATTAGCCATTGACAACAGCAGGAGGGGCTCGTGGCTGAGCTTGGGAAGCGTCAAGCCGGCCGGAATGGTCGACCGTCGTCGGCGGTCGAGGGGAGGACGCAGGGGCAGGGATGTCCCTGGCCAGGGATGCCTGATTTGGCATCGCCAGCGACGTGCTCAAGTGCTGGCAGACCGGGCATGATTCGGCGTCGTGAGTCAGAAGCGTCGCCGCATCGCCGGCGGTTGATAGGACGGGCGTCACTGCCTGCGGCGCAGCACAGCAGAAATGCTCGGCCTTGTGCAGCTGGACAAGTGTCAAGTCCAGAGCAAACACCAAGACCAGCAAAGCGCCGGAAAAAGTGCGCCGCTGCAAAGCCTTTAAGTTATGTCCCGTCAGCCTTGGCATAAAAAATTGCTGCCGCGTTCGAAAGCGATAGTGATGACGTCATTTTGACGCTATGGACGCGGGAGATTGTAATTTTGACCCTCTGACTATGGCAAAGTTCCCGAGAGTTGGGTAGTGTGCAAACTTTCGTGACAGAAAGTGAGACTTGACACAGCAGCTGTGCAGGCAGATGTCTGGTAGTGCCCCCACGGGGCACCGCTTTCGGGGTACGCCTGTTAAGCATGGTTAAGCGACTGCGGCGCAAAAAGATGTGGACGGTGCGGACGGCGTGGACATGGTACTACTATCAGCCAACTTCTTGTTTTTTTGGAAAGATTTTCATCAAAATGGCGTTTATGTGTCACCCCTGGCGGGGCTCAAAATTATTATCCGCCTCACCCAGGGCTTCGCTACGCTCACCCTGGGCTTTTATGTTGCTGGCCCTTTGGGCCGCCAGTACGATGCACATCAGCCGCCGTCCACAACGTCCACCCA
>JAAZKI010000319.1 GCA_012799905.1 Lentisphaerota bacterium
GCGCTTATGTGTCACCCCTGGCGGGGCTCAAAATTATTATACGCCTCACCCAGGGCTTCGCTACGCTCACCCTGGGCTTCTATGTTGCTGGCCCTTTGGGCCGCCAGTACGACGCACATCAGCCGCCGTCCACAACGTCCACCCAGTCCACCACGTCCACAACAGCCGCGAAGCGGCAAAGGCCCGGAGGGCGACAGATAAAAGCCCAGGGCAAGCACGCCGGAGGCGGGCGCAGCCCTGGGGGAGATGGCATATATTTGGAGCCCTGTAGGGTGACACACAAATTAGGTTATGGACGGAGAGTCCATCCTAAGCCCTTTCGTGTTTTCCGTGGTTAAAAAATAGGTTGTGGGCGGGTAGTCCATTTAGGTCACAGCAGCGTTGAGGCGGTTTCGGCCAGCTCGCTGCGTTCGCCTTTAATTAAGGTAATATGCGCTGCCAGGGGGCTGTGCAGGAATTTATCGACTAGGCGGGTGAGGCCGTTGGATTTGGCGTCAACGTATGGATTGTCGATTTGCGCCGGGTCGCCGGTGAGCACGATTTTGCTGCCGGCGCCGACTCGGGTGATGGCAGTCTTGACTTCCAGTGGGGTCAGATTCTGCGCTTCGTCGATGATGATGAATTGCCCGGGGATGCTCCGTCCGCGAATGTAAGTCAGCGGCTCTACGCTGACTTCCGGGCAGGTCATGATATCATTGGGCAGAGTGCGCACGGGCAGACGACGATCCTGGCCGCGAATGAAGTCAATGGCGTCGTAGACCGGCTGCATCCAAGGACGCATTTTTTCATTGACGTCCCCAGGCAGAAAGCCCATGTCGCGGCTTACCGGCATAGTCGGCCGGAAGACCAGTAGCCTCTGGTAGCGATTGTCAGCGAAAATTTGGTGCAGACCAGCGGCGATGGCCAGGAGAGTCTTGCCGGTGCCGGCGCGTCCAGCCAAGGTGACTAAAGGTACGTCCTGGTCGAGGAGGGCGTCGAGAGTAAAGGTTTGTTCCAGGTTGAGCGCCCGCAGTCCGCAGACGGTTCGCGTCGTGTCCAAAAGCGGCCACAGCTTGCCATCGGTCAGGCGGCGTGCGCAGCAGGCTGACTTGCGGTTGTCCGGCTCGGTGGCGAAGACGTATTCATGCGGGTGGAAGCGCAGTTCCGGCAGTTCCAGCGGCAGACCCTGCTTGAGAGCGGCGATTTGAGGCGCTGGCAGCTCCAGGTGGCGCCATCCGCGCAGGGTGTCGGTGTCCCGGACTGGCGCCATCTCATAGTCACGCGCTGGAATGCCCATCGCATCGGCCTTCACGCGCAGATTGACGTTTTTGGTGATGATCACTGGCGGCGGTCGGTCGGGATTCTGCGCCCGGAAGGCCTCTGCGCATTGCAGGATGGCTAGATTGGCTGGGCGCGTTGATGAGCGCCGGATTGTCGAGTCGTCAGTCACAATCCAGAATCGTGCGTCGTTGGAGAGCGTCACTCCATTCCGCAGCGGGCCTTGCTTGCGCAGTGCGTCAATCACATGCGCTGTTTGCCGCGCATTACGGCCGGTCTCGCTGTTGTCGTGCTTGAATTTGTCCAGCTCCTCAATGACTTCCATTGGGACCAGGATGTTCGCATTAGGGAAATGTTCAAGGGCTTCAGGTTCAAACAGGAAAACATTGGTGTCGATGATGTAGGTTTCTGGCATAGAGAACGTGAAAAGTTTGGGTTGCTGACTTTTTATTTTAAGGGCAGATATTACAGTTATAGACGGCTGTGCGCCCGGCGCGATAAAAAGTATAGCACATTTTTGCCTGACAGCAATAGAGCTTGAGGAGAATACATTCTTATGGCAGCCCTGTTCCGGATATTTCAGTTTGGTGATCGGCAGCTGGTGTGCGACGGCGACGTTCATCTGATGGGCATTGTCAACGTCACGCCGGATTCGTTTTTTGACGGCGGTCGTTTTGCCGAAGTTGAGGCTGCGGTGACGCATGGCTTGAAGCTGATGGCCGCAGGGGCGAGCACCAACGCTCATACACCGTGAATACCCTGCCGCCGACGCTTCCACAGCCAGGAATTTTGACGTTTTTTCGGAAGAGGCGTCTATGACCCAAGAATATCTACTGTTCATCAAGGCCATCCTGCAGATCGGGATTTTAGCCTTCCTTTTTTACATGGTTCTTAAGGCCTTGCGCCGGACGCGCGGCCTGGCCATCCTGGGGTCGGTGTTTGCGTTTCTGGCGATTATGCAGGTGCTGACGATGGTTTTCGACCTGGCAGTTTTACGGTGGCTGCTGGAGCGGATGATCTCCATCCTGCCCCTGTTCGTATTGGTGACGTTTCAGAATGAGGTGCGCAGCGTGGTGACGGCACTGGTGCTGGATAAGGATATCGGCCATCTCGACGGGGCCGTGTCCAAGGGCGAAGAAAGCAAGCTGACGCACATCCTCAGCGAGATTGTGGGGAGGTTTTCAGACAGCAAGACCGGCGCTTTGATTGCCTTGGAACGGAAGATTTCCCTGGCCGAATACTATGTCTTGGGACGGGTGATCCAAGCCCCGCTGGAAGACAACATGCTGTTAGAGACCATTTTTTACCCCGGCTCCCCGTTGCATGACGGCGGCGTCATCATCAGCAACGGCCTGATTGAAGCGGCAGGCTGTGCGTTTCCGCTTTGCAAGAACCTGGAGATCACGCTTGCGTACGGCATGCGACACCAGGCCGCTGTCGGCCTGTCGGAAAATAGCGACGCAGTCGTCATTGTCGTTTCCGAGGAAACAGGGACTGTAAGCCTGGCCATCAATGGCCAATTGCAGAAGATGGTCAGCGTTGAGCAATTCCGGCAGCAGCTCAACCGTTACATGGTCACGCCAGCGTCGAAGCCGATTAAATGGTGGTGGCGCCGGAACCGCCTGTCAGAGAGCGAGGAGTCGAAGCAGTCTGCTTCGCTGTCTGCCGTGGCATCCGAGGTTCAGGGTGGCCTCACCGTAGTCTCCCCTGAGTCTGAATCGGTTGATGACAGCGCCAAACTGAATAGCGAGGTGTGATTTGGCCATGAATGTCGCAAAAAAGCCCAAACGAACCTTTTTCACTGATTTCTGGCGCAAGGTCGTGGCGTTGCTCCTTGCGGTGATGGTCTGGGTCATGGTCGATATGCAGATGCAAGTGACCAGCACTGTCCAGCAAGTTAAGTTGAAAATTCGCTATGACGACAGCAAATTTTACTTGCGCCGCAGTGAATTTGACGTTGACTTGGAGGTGGCGACCAGCGCGAAGTTGTCGCAGCTGTCGGCTGAGCAATTTTTGCTGGAGGTGGATTTTCCGGAAAGTCAGCTGAATCCTGGCCAGTACACCATCAACCTGAAGCGTTTGCGCAGCATTGTGACCAGAAAGCCGTTGGGTGTCCGGGTGAAGGCGATTCTGCCGCAGACGTTGACGGTGCCGTTTGACGTGATCAAGAAGCGTCAAGTCAAGGTGTTGCCGCAGATCACCGGCCATCTTCCGGAAGGATATGAACAGTCCTGCACCTGTGATCCGGCCGAGGTGGAGGTGACCGGGCCGTCGTTGCTGGTGCAAGGCATCACCCAGGTCGTCACCGAAGAGCAGCCGCTGTCGCCCAATGCATTAGCCCCGTTCAGCACGATGTTGCAGGTCTTGTCACCGGCGCCTGGGGTCATTGATGTGCAGCCGGAAAAAATCCGGGTGGAAGTGCGCATTGAAGACATGCGACGAATGACGACGCGGACGATTTCGCGGCAGCTATCCGGGGTGTTGCTGCCGGTCAGCGGCAGTTTGGTGTTGACGTCACTGCCGGCGAGTGACGTCAAGATCGTGGTTGGCGGGCAGTACCGCAGCGTTAATAACCTCAAAGAAGACCGGTTGCGTGTGATCGCCGACGTCACTGGCGCAACTGGGCCTGGTCAGTTTCGAGCCAAAGTCCTGGTGATGGACCTGCCGTTGGGAGTGACTCTTGACGATGTGGAGCCAAATGAACTGGAAGTCGTCCTGATGGGGGCGCCGAGCGAAGCATCGCCGCCAAACGGCACGGCGTTGAAGAAAGGCGACAACAATCAGGGTCAAGACAATGGCGGTGCCCCGGCGACGCCGCAGAAATAAAGATAGCATGACACGATGCGTGATCGTAACTGGGCCGACGGCCAGCGGCAAGACGCGCCTGGCAGTCGCCTTGGCGAGGCGTTTTGGCGGCGAAATCGTCAGCGCCGACTCTCGCCAGGTCTACCGGGGCATGGACATTGGCACTGGCAAGGACATGGAGGAATATTCCGGCCCTGACGGTACAGTGCCCTGTCATTTGATTGACGTTGTGGCGGCGGACGAGGAGTTCCATTTGTTCCGTTACCTGGAGCTGGCCGGGGATGCGATTGCGGCGATTGCCCAGCGCGGTCGGCTGCCGATTGTGGCCGGCGGGACAGTGTTGTACCTGAAGGCGTTGCTTGATGGCTATCACCAGGAAGGCGGTGCGCCAGACCCGGCTTTTCGGGCTGAACTGGCGCCTTTGTCCCTGCCTGAGCTGATTGAGCGACTGCGACGCGAGGCGCCGCCGGATTTGTATGCTCGCACGGATTTGACCCAGCCGCGCCGCGTGATCAGGGCGCTGGAATTAGCCCGAAACTCCCAGATAGTCAAGGCCAAGCCATTGGTGACGGAGCCGCTGATCCTGGCGCCTTTTTATCCCCGCGCCGAAATCAGGGCTCGGATTGCCCGGCGGCTGGATGAACGTCTGGATGGCGGTCTGCTGGAGGAAGTGCAGCGTCTCTATGACAGCGGTTTGAGCTGGGAGCGCCTGGACTGGTTTGGCTTGGAATATCGGTATGTCGCCAAGCATTTGCGCGGCGAGTTGAGCCGGAGCGAGATGCGCGAGGAGCTGCTTTGTCGCATCCGGCAGTTCGCCAAGAGCCAGGATATATGGTTCCGCAAACTTGAGCGCTCCGGGCATGTGATTCACTGGCTGCGGGAAGGAAATTGCGAACAGGCGTCAGCGCTGGTCAATGACTGGCTGGCAGGTCGACCACTGCCGCCGCCGGAATTGCGCTTGGAGGACATTCGCTATGGGCCAAAGTCCTGAGGGGCTTTTTCTAGGGGCGAGGGGCTTTTTTTAGGGGCGAGGGGCGAGGGGCGAGGGGCGAGGGGCGAGGGGCGAGGGCAATACTCGTTACTTAAGA
>JAAZKI010000442.1 GCA_012799905.1 Lentisphaerota bacterium
CCATGTCCACCGCGTCCACCATGTCCACCATGTCCACCATGTCCACCGCGTCCACCATGTCCACCATGTCCATCGCGCCCACATCTATTTGCGCCGTAGGAGCTTAACCCCAGGCTTTAGCCTGGGGATAGGCGTTCTGTCACAGGATTTCGCACATTAACGAACTTTTCATCGATGAAAAAATTTCTTTCTTCGTGGTGCGAGGCGTTCAAGCGCCCCTTAAGCATGGCGGCTGTCCTCATCCTGCTTTTGGGTCTTGCCTCGTATTGCAGTTCTGTTCTGCCGGTTTTCCGCAGTGTGCTGCGCGACTACCTAGCCTTAAATGAAGCCCAATTCGGCTTTCTGCTGGGCATTGGCGCAGTTCCCGGCGCGCTTGGCGCTCTTCTGGCTGGACTATGGGCACGACGCAGCGGTACAAGGCGGGTTGTGGCGGCGGCTCTGGTGAGCGTCGCCCTAAGCCTTTTCGGCCTTGGCTTGGCGCGCACCTATGTGGCCATGGTCTTTATGCTGGCCTGGAACAGCTTTTCCTATCAGGGTTTGGTGGTCAGTGCGCAAGGTCATTTAGTTGCCATGTTTCCGGGCAATCGCCGCCAGGTTCTGGCCTGGCAGCTCGTCGGCGCCAGCGCCTTCGGCGTTCTCTTCACCATAGCTGCGGAAAAAATGCTGACCCTTGTCAGCAACGGGTCTGTTTCTTTCCCGACTATTCTGCATCAGCCTTTCATTTGCCTTGGCATTTGCCTGCTGGCTGCCTCTGTTCCATGGGTCTTGCAGCGCAATGCATCAGCGCCAGCTGAATTGACGGCAACCGCATCCGGCCAGACGACCGCCCGGACATGGAATCCCTGGATCGCACTGACCATGACAGCATTATTTCTGCATGGAACCGCCGACTCCACCCTGTTCATTTGGCTGCCGCGCCTGCTTGAACTGGAGGGCTACCAAAGCTTCAAGCCTGGATACGTGCTGAGCGCCTACGCCCTGGCCTATGTCGGCTCCAGAGCCATCCTGGCCATGCTCCCGGAAAAAACTCTCCGGCGCAGTTTTATCCTCTTGCCCGGTGTGGTCGGCGGTGGTCTTTGGCTGTTGGGTCTGAGTCTACGCGGCAGCTGGGCAGCAATCGCCTACGTCGCCGGCGCCTTCTTCTGGTCGTGCGAATTTCCCGCCTTTCTCGCGGTTCTGGGCAACCAGACGCCGAAATCATTCCCCGCCCTGCTGGCAATCACCACCATGCTCATCGGCTTTGGCGTCACCGGCCTGTCAACCCTGTTTGGTTGGCTCTGGGACTGCGGCGCCCTGCCCCTGCCCGCTATCCTTGCCATCCCGGGCGTCATGTTTGCCGCTGTCAGCCTGATTGGCGGCATCCTGGTCGCACAAGGCCAGGAAAAGCCTGCTTAGAATCCACGGCGAGCGGCATCAGCCGGCAATTCCTGGTAGCCGGACGGCTCCATGGAAAACGTCCCGCGCCCGCCGCTGAGCTGGGGCAGCGCCTTGCCAAAACCGAACATCTCCGCCAACGGCACTTCGCAAATAATCTTTTTCACGTTGCCAAGCACGGCAATATCGCGAATGACTGCGCGCCGCGGCTGCAAATACATGCTGATTTCGCCGACCGTATCCTCCGGGCAGACCACCTCCAAATGCATCAGCGGCTCCAGGACGACGGTGCCGACCTGCGTCAACGCCTGGTCAATCGCCTGCAATGCCGCCCCAGCGACAGCGCCCTCAGTCGTGCTCTCAGGAGAAAAGTTCACCTCAAGGATTTCTGCGGCGACATAGATCATCGGGTAGCCATTCAGGCCGCCGGTGCGTAAGCCGTCCCGCAGGGCCCGTTCAGCAGCAGCGATGAACGCTTTCGGCACAGCCGGGTCGCGCACCGCCGAGGTGATGGAGAAGACTTCTGCGCCATGCGGCAACGGTCGAAAAGCCACCTTGATACCAGCGGTCAACAGCGTTTCACCGAACGTTCTTTCGAACTCGACCGTCTGCACCGTCTCGTCCTTAATGGTCTCGCGATACGCCACTCGCGGCTCACCGCAGCGGATTTCGACATTGAAGTCCGTGGTCACGCGCTTCAGGTTGACCTCAAGGTGCAATTCCCCCATGCCGGAAAGCAGGCGCTGGCCAGTGTCCTCCGCCTTTGAGTGGCACAAGGTCTGGTCTTCCCGGCACAACAGGTCCAGCACTTCGTCCAGGCGATCCTTGTCCCGGCTGAATTTCGGCTCCACCACCATTGAGATGACCGGGTCGGGAAAGCCGATTTTATCAAAAACCAGCAACGGCCGTGCTCCGCACAAGGTATCGCCAATGCCGCAGTCCTTCAGTCCGGTCACCCCAACGATTTCGCCCGGGCCGACCTCATCGACCTGCTCGGTCGATTTGGCGTAGATGCGATACAGCTGCCTGGCCCGCACCCTGTCCCCGCTGCGCGTGTTAAAAACATTCGCGTTCGCCTTCAAAACCCCGGAATAAACCCGGATGAAAAACAAGTCCGCCGTGCTGGACGCGTTGACCTTGAAAATAAAGCCGGTGAATGGCGCCTTCGGGTCAGACGTAATCGTCACCTCTTCCTCGGTCTTGACATCGTACGCCTTGTAGCTCATCTCCAGCGGCGACGGCAGATAATCCAGGATGCCATCCATCAGCAATTGCACCCCAATGCTCTTCTTGGCGCTTCCAACGAATACCGGCACCACCTGACGAGCCAGAGTGAGACGGCGGATTTCACGGCGCAACAACTCCAGGGGCACGGCCTCCTCAGCCAGAAACAACTCAGCAATCTCATCAGAAAAGTCCGCAACCCGCTCAATCACATGATTATAGGCTTCCTGCCAGGGTTCCTGCTGGTCGGCTGTCAGCGGCTCGCGGAGAATGTCAGCGTTGCGCTCACCGGAAAAATGGACTTGCTCGGCCGTCAGCACGTCAATCAAACCGCAGAAAGCATCCTCGCTGCCAAGGGGAATCTGCAACGGCAGGGCGCAGTCGCTGAATTTATCGTTGATCTGGCTGACAACGTCGACAAAGGACGCGCCAATGCGATCCATTTTGTTGATAAAGGCAATCTTAGGGACGCCATAGGTGTCTGCCTGACGCCAGACTTTTTCGCTTTGCGCCTCTACGCCCTCGACCGCACTGAAAACCACCACGGCGCCATCAATGACCCGCAACGAGCGCTCGACTTCTGCCGTGAAGTCAATGTGACCGGGCGTGTCAATCAGATGGATGGAGCAGTCCTTCCACGGCACGTTAGCCGCAGCCGCAGCGATGGTGATGCCCCGGGCGCGCTCTTCCGGCAGAAAATCCATGACCGCAGTGCCGTCATCAATGCTGCCGTAGCGATGCGACAAACCGGAATAATAAAGAATGCCCTCGGTCGTGCTGGTCTTGCCAGCGTCAATATGTGCAATGATGCTGATGTTGCGTATGTTCGATATCATAGTTGGTTAATGTGCAAAGTGTTGTGACAGAAAGTAAAATTTGTCATAAGTCGCGGAGCGGCAAATTTCCCCAACGGGGCGAGACATACCAGCCCCGGGCAAGCCGATCCGCCAGGGGCGGCGCCGCCCTGCTCTTTTCGTCGAAAAACCGACGCCGGTGTTTTTTACGCACCGGCGCCGGCACTTTCTGTACTTCCCCCGAACCGTTACTTGGTCGGAATCAGGGGCAGTTCCA
>JAAZKI010000564.1 GCA_012799905.1 Lentisphaerota bacterium
CGGGGCTCAAAATTATTATACGCCTCACCCAGGGCTTCGCTACGCTCACCCTGGGCTTTTATGTTGCTTGCCCTTTGGGCCGCCAGCACGACGCACATCAGCCGCCGTCCACAACGTCCACCCAGTCCACAACGTCCACAACAGCCGCAAAGCGGCAAAAGCCCGTAGGGCGACACATACACAGCCGCAAAGCGGCAAAAGCCCGCAGGGCGACACATAGAAGCCCAGGGTAAGCCGGGCCGCCAGGCCCGGCGCAGCCCTGGGTGAGATGGCATAGATTTGGAGCCCTGCAAGGGAGACACATAAATCCGTACGTTTCGCACTTTCAACGTTTCCGCTGCTGCACGGCTGATTCCCCTATACAGCACACCCTAAAAATCTGCGTCATCTGTGGATAAAATTTCCCCCGTTGCAAACGCAATTTCCGCGTTGGTTCATCCTTTCAGCACTGACATTGGCTTAAGTCTTACCACGATTTCGGTCAAGTCTTTTTGCGCCTGCATCACTTCGTCGATGTCCTTATAGGCTTGCGGCGCTTCGGAGAGATCAAGCAGGCGCTTTTCCGCATTTTTGCCTCTGCGTCCGCTTGCTGTTTTCCAGGCTTCCCGGACAATGCCTTTCATCGCCAAGTCACATTCTTCCCGGCTCAGCCGCTGGTTGGCGGCGGTGCGGCTCATCACTCTTCCCGCGCCATGCGAGCAGCTCATAAAAGACTCCGGATTGCCCAAGCCGCGCACAATATAGCTGACGGTTCCCATGGAACCCGGAATAATGCCCATCTCCCCCTTTTTGGCGCTGGTTGCGCCCTTGCGATGGATGTAGTAGAACTTCCCAAAATGCTTCTCCCTGGCCGCATAGTTGTGGTGGATGTTGATTTCGCGCAGAAATTTAGCCTCAGGCAGAAATTCTGACACGATTTGCTTAAAGACATCCATCATACGGCGGCGATTTTCCAGGGCATATTCCAGGGCGAATTGCATATCGCGGAAATAATCCTTGCCGTCTCCTGATGGCGCAAAAAGAAATGCCAATTCAGGATCAGGCAGACGCACGCCGAGCATTTCATTGAACGCCCGCGCTTTTTTCTGGTAATATTGCTCTACTCTCGTGCCCAAATTCCGGCTGCCGGAATGTATCATCAGCCAGACTAAATCCTGGTCGCTCTCTTGCAGCTCAATAAAATGATTGCCACCGCCGAGCGTGCCCAGATTTTTGCGGTCCAGTTCATGGACAAAGTCAGCCACCTGTCCATTCTCGTCCAAGTAGCGCTCAAAACCTTGCCATTCTTGTTTGCTGCGATGCGACCTGCCTTCGCCGACCGGAATGAACTTTTTCAGTCGCTCCTGTATATCGCGACGTAAGCCGGAATCGCGCAATTTCTCCACCGGCAAATTAGTCTGCACCGCGATCATGCCGCAGCCAATATCGACGCCGACCGCGCTGGGCAGCAAGGCATTCTTAGCCGCGATCACGCCGCCGATAGGCATGCCAAAACCGACATGGCAGTCAGGCATCAGCGCCACATGATGCTCCAAAACCGGATGATTGGCCAGGTTTATAGCCTGCTGCAAAGCGCCTGCCTCAACTTCAGCGCACCAGCTCTTGATAGGCAGGCGCCAGCCCTCTTCAAATTTTTCCCATTGCATAAGTTAAGCCTTTCTTAGTGGACGTTGTGGACGGCAAGGCTAAAGCCAAGTGCTCATCGCAATATAATGAACATTGACAAAAATCAAGTCATTATCTCTCTGTTTTCTCCAAGTCAGCAATTTTGCAATTCTCTTCTATACGTTATATTTACATCATGGTAATGGAGAAGCGGGCCGGGATAATTGTCGAGAAGTGGTTGGATTCATGCTGAGATTTTTGATGTATATGCTGCCTTGGCGGCGTTTGAGCCTGGCTATCACGGTGGCCATGGTTCTGGCACTGGCGGCGCCCTACCTGGCGAACCGCACCCGGGCAGGGACATCCCCGGACGCTGCCGGGCCGGTGACCCAAACACCGCCGCCGGAACCGTCCCAACCCAACGCTGACGCGCCTCAGAATCCCCTGGACCACCTGCAAAAACTTGAGGCGCTCAAAACCTTGGAATTCACTAACCAGGGCTTTGATTGGCGTCGCGACTGGTGGAAATACCTCATTCTCGCCTTAGGCTCGCTCACAGTTCTCTATTTCGGTTTGCACATCACCAGGATGGTCTGCCGACTGGCCGTCTCCGTGTTCTGCGTCGGCGCCGGCATCATTGGCGCTCTTGTGTTGGAGCCGCACCTGTCGCCGCTGTTGGCTAACTACCTTCCTGCCAACGTTGCCCGGCTCTTCAGCGCCCATCACGTCGGCTATGTCATCGGTTTTCTGGTCAGCTTCGGTCTGACGAATATCATTCTCAATTGGCTGCCCAAGCCGCTTCTCCCTTCCGGCCACGGCAAATAATGAGCAGGGAGCAACGGCGGCCTTCCCGAATAGCCGACGACCGCAGCCAGCCGAAGCCGTGCTATCAGCCAACTTCTTGTTTTGGGGGGAAAGATTTTCTGCAAAATGGTGTTTATGTGTCACCCCTGGCGGGGCTCAAAATTATTATACGCCTCACCCAGGGCTTCGCTTCGCTCACCCTGGGCTTTTATGTTGCTGGCCCTTTGGGCCGCCGGTACGACGCACATCAGCCGCCGTCCACAACGTCCACAACAGCCGCAGAGCGGCAAAAGCCCGGAGGGCGACACATAGAAGCCCAGGGTAAGCCGGGCCGTCAGGCACGGCGCAGCCCTGGGGGAGATGGCATATATTTGGAGCCCTGTAAGGGTGACACATAAATTAGGTTGTGGACGGGTTAGTCCACCCTAAGTATTCCGCGTGTTCAGTGGTTACAAAAACAACCCTATAAAAAATCCGTGTTCATCCGTGTTCATCCGTGGTTAAAAAAAAGATTGTGGACGGGTAGTCCACCCTACGATACAACAGAACTACCACCATGCCTGCAACAGTCAGTTTAATACGTCTTGATGCATACGATGACGACGCCGCAGTTTTAGCGGCGTTGCGCCAGGCGCTGGCGCCGTTTGGCGGCATGAGCGGCATTGTCCGTCCTGGGCAAAAAGTGCTTCTCAAGCCCAATCTCGTGGCGCCTTCGCATCCTGATTTAGCGGTGACCACGCATCCGGCGATTCTCCGAGCCGTCATCCGCCTGGTCAAGGAAGCGGGCGGCACAGCTTTCGTCGGCGACGGCCCCGGCGTGGGCGACACGCGCTCAGCAGCCAAAGGCTCAGGTCTGCTTGACGTGATCAAGGCCGAAGGCGCTATCCTGGCTGATTTCAATGACACCGAGGTCTATGAAAACCAAGACAACCGCATTGCTCGACGCCTGCACCTGACCAGCCACCTGCGGCAAGCCGATGTGCTCATTACGCTGCCAAAATTGAAGACGCACGTGCAAATGGCCTATACCGGCGCTTTGAAAAATCAATTCGGGCTGATCCCCGGCTCTGCCAAGGGCCAGTTCCACTTTCGCTTGCAAAACCGCGACCACCTGGCTGACCTGATGATCGACATCAACCGGCTGGCTCAACCGGCCCTGGCCATCATGGACGCTGTCGTCGCCATGGAAGGCCCCGGGCCTAGCGGCGGCACGCCGCGACACCTGGGCGCACTCGTGGTCGGCACTGATCTGACAGCGGTGGACACGGTCTGCTGCGCCATGATCGGCCTGTCAACCAAAGATGTCCCAATCGCCCTGGCCGCGCAACGAGCCGGGTTCGGTGTTGTTGACTTGGACGACATCACCATTGTCGGCGGCAATCTCGATGACTTCCGCAAGGACGACTTTGAGCTGGTCAAGGCGCCGAGCAACATCATGCGCATCCTGCCTTTGCCTGGGTCGACGCTGCGCTGGCTGCGTCGTGAGCTGACGCCGCGACCGGAAATCAACCCTGACCGATGCATCCACTGCCGGCGCTGCGAACACGGCTGTCCAGTCCGGCCCCCCGCCATTCTGCCGCTGGCTGAACCTGGTCGCCAAGTCAATGACAGAACCTGCATCCGCTGCTATTGCTGCCATGAATTCTGCCCGGTCAAGGCCATTGACCTCAAACGCAGTCGCTTAGAACGGCTCTTCCATCTCAACGCCATTGCCAACGCCGGCGCCCGCCTGGTGGGGAAACTCGTCAGCTGGTGGGATTTCCGGCGCTGGTTCCGCTCGCGCGCCAAACCGCACGACAACTCAGAATAACCTCAGGGTGGCTAACCGTACACAACCGATTTTTTAACCACGGATGAACACGAAAAGACACGAAATTTTGTCTTGGGTTGTTTTTTAACCGCAGAACACACAGAATATACGGAAATTTTGTTTTAGGGTTGTTTTTTAACCACGAAAAACACGAAAAGACACGAAATTTTTGTTTTAGGGTTGTTTTTTAACCACGAAAAACACGAAAAGACACGAAATTTTTGTTTTAGGGTTGTTTTTTAACCATAATGTATGTACTGATTCATGCCCCCCAAGATTGACCATCCCTCATTGCCGCCGCCCTGGTTGGACCGCTGGCTGACGGAGAGTCAGGTTTCCGGACTCTTCCCACCCAACCTGCGCCGAACCTCACTGCTGGTGATGAAAAACGAAAACAGCTTTGCGCTGCGCTGGACCGAGGATTCGCTCCAGGCCACGGTCGGCGCTCTCTCTGTCACCTGGAGGCTGACCGCTGACGCTTGGCAGCCGCGTTGCCGCTGCGGGTACCCGAACGCTGCCTGCCCGCACGCCTACTGCGCACACGTACTCTTGCGCGCCGTATGCGGCGCCCAAGGCTGGAAAATGCCCAGCGCCAAGCCGCAAGCACAGCAGACGCAGGCGCAACGTCCGCAGAATCGCCAGCAGGACATATTCCTGGACCAGCCGGCCAGCTATCGCGGTCAAGCTGCGCCCTCGCCGACGCAGATGCAGCTGGAAGTGGAAGTCGACGCCAAGCTCGCTCCAGGGCAAATTGGCGTCCGCTTTTATCTCATTCGCGACGACGACCGGTTTTTGGCGACGCTGTCGGCCGTGCGCAACCATGCTGCCACCGCGACGACGCAGAAAGACGCTTCGCTCTCCTGGCGTCAATCCGACCTTGATTTTCTCGCTTGGCTGCTTCCGACTTTGCGCCGCCTGCCGCGTTCCCAACTGAACATGCGGGCGCTGGCCTTGTCAGAAAGCGACTTCCACCGCTGGCTCAGCCGCTGGTCTGCTCATCCGCGCTTCATCGACCGGAAAACGCGCGAGTTCGTCAACAGCGCAGGTCTGACTACGCCGACGCAGATGGTGGTGGAATTGGCTGACCAAGGCGGATGGGTGCAGGTGGCGGCGCTCTTCATTTTTGCCAATGGGCGGCGTCTTCCTGCCCATGAGCTGTTTCTGCATCTCCAGAACAGCCCGGAGGCTGATCCGCTGCGCAGCATGATCAGGAACTTCGAGCCGCCGGTCTCCTGGAAGACACTGAACGAATACTTCCGTAAAAAAAGCCCGCGCATGGGGCGTCAGTACTTGGCAGAGCATCTGGCCGAGCTGATTGACGGTCGGCTTGACCTGGTCAGCGGCGATTGCATCACCAGGGTCGACGTCGAAGCCAGCGACCTGAAACTGACAGTCAGCCAGAGAAAGCAGCAATTCATCCTGCGCTTTGAGCACCTCGGTCGGCAAATTGACGCTGGAGCGCCGCTCTGCCAGGACGCCCGCCTCCAGGAGCACGGCAGCGGCTTTCAGCTCAAGACCTACGGCGGCCGCCAATTCGCCTGGATGCAGGAACTCCGTACGCGCCTGCTCGCCGGGGACGGCGTGGTCGAGGCCGGCGAATTGCGCCTTCCCGCCCTTCCGAGCAAAGCCGTCGAACTGCGGAAACTCTGGTCAGAAGCGCCGGCTGGCATGCAGAAAATGCATTCCGAAGACCTGACCGGTCTTCTCCGCGCTGAGAACGACATCATTGACCAGCCCAGTTTACAGCTCCACTCGCGGCAAGGCCTGGTAGCCATGAATGTCTCCTGGAAAATCGGCCAGGATTCATTCTCTTTGAGCGACATCCAAGAAGCCCGACGCACTGGCCGAGTCGTCCTCCAGGGGATGAACGGCGGCTGGCTCTACCTTGACCAAGAACGACTCAAAGCCGTGGCAGACGCCTTAGACGACGCAGGACTGGCAGACGGCGACTTGTTTCTTAAACACGACGCCCAGGATAAAATCAAACAACTGGGCAAGACCGTCGCCTGGAAGGTGGACAGCGACAGCCGCGATTTCTATTCCCGCTTGCGCACAGCCGCCATCCCGGAACGACTGCCGCTGCCGCCAGAACTGGCGACGATTCTGCGACCGTATCAAAAAGCCGGCGTCGACTTCCTGGCTGACCGCTGCCAATGCGGCGCTGGAGCCATCCTGGCGGACGACATGGGCCTGGGCAAAACTCTCCAGGTGCTGGCGATGCTGACCGCTTGGAAGCAGCATGTGGTCGCAGCCGGGACGCCCTTCCGGGTGCTGGTGCTGTGCCCGGCCTCCGTGATTGCGGTCTGGCTGCAACAAGTCCAGCAGTTCTGTCCTCAGCTCACAGCCGTCGCCATCCTGGGCGATAGAACGACACGCGCCGGCCTTCTCCGCCGAAAAGACGTTGACTTGTTCGTCACGCATTACAACTTAGCCCGGATTGACAGCGATTTGCTGACTGCGGAGCGCTTCACTTTCGTCATTTTAGATGAAGCCCAGGCGATCAAGAACCCTCAGGCGGAAACCACCAGGGCGGTGAAAAACCTGCAACGCGAGCACAGCCTGGCTTTGACCGGCACGCCGCTGGAAAACCGCCTCCTTGACCTCTGGTCAATTATGGACTTCCTAAATCCCGGCTACCTGGGCGACGGCCAGGACTTCCAGCGAGGCGGTCTTTCCCCGGAGGGCATGACCCGCCTGAGTCGACGGCTAGCGCCGGTCATGCTGCGCCGCACCAAGGAACTGGTGGCGCCGGAGCTGCCGCCGCGCACTGAGCAGCTGATTCCGGTTGAAATGGACGCTGAGCAGCAGGCGTTCTACGATCACATCCTGGTTCAGGCTCGCCAGGCTCTTAGCGACCAGGGCGCGGCTGCGGTGCTGGCTTCCTTGACCCGGCTGCGCCAAGCCTGCTGTTCGCCGGAGCTAGTCCGCCCTGCGGCTAGGGAAATCCCCTCGGCCAAACTCACCGCCTTGCTTGACAACTTGACTGAACTCGGGGCAAGCGGCCATTCCGCCCTGGTGTTCAGTCAATTCACCAGCATGCTTGACATCATCGCCAGAGCCCTGACCGAACGCGGCATCGTCTATTTCACCATTACAGGCGAAACCCCGGTCGCCCGACGCCACGAGTTGGTTCAGCAATTCACTGACTGCGCTGAGCCGGCCGTTTTTCTGCTCAGCCTCAAGGCCGCCGGCGCTGGCCTCACCCTGACTAAGGCCGATTACGTGTTTCTGTTCGATCCCTGGTGGAACCCGGCCGTGGAACGCCAGGCGATCGACCGCACCCACCGCATCGGCCAAGACAAGGCCGTGTTCGCCTACCGACTAATCACCAACAACACCGTCGAGGAAAAAGTCCTCGCCCTTGTACAGCAAAAACGCGAGTTGTTTGACCGCGTCATGGACGGCGCTGCCGAATGGGCGCCGGAAACCCACTTCAGCCTGGCTGAATTACGCTCACTCCTGGAATGACCATGCCAAACCAAACTGCCCAACCTTTTGTCTGCCAACGCTGCGGCGCTTGCTGCCGCTGGCCAGGAATCGTCCGCCTCCGTGAACAAGAAATCGCTCCCATCGCTGATTTCCTCGGCATGACCGTGGAAGCCTTCACCGAGA
>JAAZKI010000031.1 GCA_012799905.1 Lentisphaerota bacterium
CCGGCCAAGTTGCGGGCCCGCTCGGAAAACAGGGGTTCGCCGAACAGCTTTCGTTTGCCGTCTTGAAACCAGCCGCTATTGTCACCCAGCATCCCCAGAATGGGCACGGTAAAATTGCACATCCCGAACTTCTGCCATTGCCGGAACACGAAGGCGTCGAATTCGCTCCAGTCAGTCACCCGCAGACTCTCGCCCTCAATGACATATTTTGGCGCCGGCGGCTTGATGCACTTATTGCCATTGATGCGATGATCATGCAGTATGGTCGAGACATCATCGGCGATTTCCCGGCTGCTGCGGCTATCCTGATAGGCTCTTTTAATGTGCCCGACATTGCCATAGAAGAAGGTGCGCAGCCAGGTCGTCTCAGGCAGAGTGAAAGCGCGAACTCTCAGCTGCAGCGGCACCTCGGCCAGGACTTCTTCGGCCGAACGCAAAGTCAGACTGCCGCGATACACCCCTGGGGCCGCAGTGGCAGGCGCATACAGCTTTACGAAAAACACCGTATTCTTTCCGGCTGTGGCAGTAACGGGCTGAGCCGGCACAATGGGGTCGGCCAGCTCGCCCTTCAAAGTCGGATTGTCAGGATTGCGCATAGGCACAAACTGCAAAATGCCATAGCTCTGCAAGTCTGCCGGGATACTGCCGGCCGGGCCTTTCAGGTCAGAGAAATGCAAGGTCAGCTGCGGCACCTCCTGCTTCGGGGTCAGCACCAGCTGAAAAGGCTCGCGTTCATTGGCGGCCAGGCTCAACTCGACTGCCTCCAACGTCGGCACTGCCGCCGGGATGCCCACCGCATTCACCCGCCGGAAATTGGCCTGCTTCCAGAGCGTCCCAATAGGCAATTCTGCAAGAATGCCGGCAGCAGCGGCAAGATTGACCTCCGGACTCTCGGTGCTGACGGTAACACGGATGTCATCAACGTAGATTTTGTATGGCCCATCGGTGAACCACAGCGTGGCTGACATCTTGGCGGTTCCTACCGGGGGATAGAAATCGACCTTAAGCTGGTGCCACTGGCCGGGAGTGCCATCGCCATTGGGGAATAGGTACTTATAGCTGCCGTCCGCCATCGTGAAAGCGACCCGCCCCGAGACTCTGGTCCGGGGGCCTGCCGCCGCGATGAAATAGCGGAAGCTGAGCTGGTATTTAGCCCCTGGCACTACGGTCAGGACATCGTGTTTCGTGTTGACAGCATGTCCGGCGAGCTTGGTTTCCAACAACAAGGCTTTCTCGCCGGCAAAGACTTTCTCGCTCTGGACACGTTCGGAGTGTGCGGCCTCCTGAGGAGGGATGTTTTTCCTGGTTGAATCGTGCTGCATACGGCGAATATACAGGGACTGCTCATAGGATTGCTCAAAATCTCCGCCCGGAGTCAATAGCGTCTCGGCGGCGGCAAACCCTGCGAAAACGGCGCACAATGTGGCTGCAAAGATGATTTTCTGCATAATGTGTTTCCTTTGCAGGTAGTTATGTCAGGCAACCGGCACCCCCTACGGACACCTTCTGGTCTATGGTATGCCCGTTCGACTTGTATATCCAAGCAATGCAAGCAGCTCCGGTGTGTTTTGTGGCGCATCGAAACAGGCAAACAGGATTCGTAGTTCGGTTTCGTTCAGGGGATCATGGACCCCATCATGGACCCCATCATGGACCCCATCATGGACCCCATCATGGACCCCATCATGGGCCCCATCATGGACCTAGTTCTATCCCGACTTGGGAACCTGCTTAAAAGTGACATCCCCTGTCGCTTCAACCCCTTCTATTCCCTTCAGCGCCTTCCGCCCTTTTTCAGTCAGTCGGTATTTTTGGTTCTTGCTCCTTGGCTTATCCGGAATTGTCATCTCCAAACAAGCTAAATCCATCAAGCGCGCGAGTGCCTTTCTGAAGTTTCCCGTTCGGCTTGTGTATCCAAGCAATGCAAGCAGTTCCGGTGTGTTTTGTGGCGCATCGAAACAGGCAAAAAGGATTCGTAGTTCGATTTCGCTCAGAGGCTCATGGACCCCATCATGGACCCCATCATGGGCCGCATCATGGGCCACATCATGGGCCGCATCATAAACTCCATCATAACCCCTTTCATGGATTTCATCATGACCCTGGCTCTGCCGCGCCTCAGGCGCCTGCTTAGAAGTGACATTTCCTGTCGCTTCAACCCCTTTTATCCCCTTCAGCGCCTTCCGCCCTTTTTCAGTCAGTCGGTATTTTTGGTTCTTGCTCCTCGGCTTATCCGGAATTGTCATCTCCAAACAAGCTAAATCCATCAGGCGTGCGAGTGCCTTGGCTCTGACCATGTTGGGGCGTCACAGTGCTTTCTGCCGTTCTGCGGCGGTGGACGTGGTGGACGGGAGGGCGTATGTAGTACAGGATTGTATATTATCTTTTAGCCGCAGCTAAGCCTCAGCCTGCCGTGGCTTCGTTCTACACTATTGTCCACTTAAACGCCTTGCCTCGGCCAACGTCAGTCCTCCCGCCTCACCGTTTTACTGTTTTTCAACTTTCCCGACGATAGAGCCAACCGCGCACTATCGCTTTTGACTTAAGCAGTTTAGCTTTCTTTTCGGCGGCACTCTTGCTGCACGAGGAAAAGTCAATCAACGCATGTTCCGGGAAGGGTTTTGGGTCTGGTGTCACAGGCAGTTCGAGCTTCTTGCATTCCTCCACTGATACTGCCATCACACCGCTGCTCTCCAGTTTAAGGGCCTGAGTGTAGTGTTCAAAAGCATTGGCTGGGGTAATCTGATCACCGTCGTAGACGGAAAGCTTCTGTTCATCCTTGGGGGTTGGACGAAAGGCCTGGGATGAAGGCCGTCCATCCTGCACAAAGCCCGGGTGAATCTGACGCAGCAACAGGGTTTGGTCATTCACGCCTCACCTCCTGCCCGCCGTGCAATCTCTGCTGCCAGCCATTGCCAGCTATCGAATTTGTCCAGGCTCAAAGACTTTTTCTCTTCTGTTTCACTGGTCATCTCCAGCGCATGCCATTCACCGTGCTTACGTTCAAGGTCAATTTCGAGTGTAATTTCCCACCCATTCACGGACCATTCTGCCTGTACGCCTCCTTCGGCAGTCGGGTAGAGATAAGGCGTCGGCAACTCATCCGGGTAGTTACGCTGGAACGTCTCTGCAAGCCAGTCAAGACCTGCCTGGTTGGGCGCAAAGCCCTTGTTGCCGTCTAACCAACCGTGTCGCAATGCCTTGAGCTCTTCCAGCCTGGCGGCGATATCATTCACGTCTAGCAGGCTGAGTCGCTCAACGTTTTCCAGGCTTTGCAGCCGTTCGTAACGA
>JAAZKI010000040.1 GCA_012799905.1 Lentisphaerota bacterium
GCCCGGAGGGCGACACATAGAAGCCCAGGGTAAGCCGGGCCGCCAGGCACGGCGCAGCCCTGGGTGAGATGGCATAGATTTGGAGCCCTGTAAGGGTGACACATAAATTTTAGGTTGTAAACGCTATCCTTTCGTGGTTAACAACCTTTTTGGACACCATCTACGTACGGCTTGAACTACATGTTCCTGTACCTGCGGCCTGGGCTACGTGCGATGCTTCGTGCCGGGCGTCAGCTTGCGCTGATTTCTTCCAGGCATTTCGTATCTTCGAAGACTTTCCGGACGAAGAGCGATGCGGCGCCGAGAGCCGCGCTTTCCCTCCAAGCATCCGATTTGCTGATGGTTATTTCCTGGCGGAATGCGGGAAACACATATTCATCGATGCTTTCATTGACCTTTTGGCAGAAGCGTTCTCCGAGCTGGAGCATTTCTCCGGTCAGGATGACCCGGTCAGGGATCAGGAAGTTGATTTGGTTGGCGATGGCCAGTCCCAGCCAGTGCGCGCAGTCTTCGATGATTTTCCGGAAGTCATCTTCGCCGGAGGAGTAATTTCTGGCGATTTCCGCAAACTTCAGTTTTTTGGATTTTTTCAGTGCGCGCGCCTTTTGCTCGATGATTCTGATTGAGCATAATGTTTCGAGGCATCCTTTTTTGCCGCACGGGCAGAGTTCCCCGTCTATCTTGTAAATCGTATGGCCTATTTCTCCGACATTGGAGTATTTTCCGAAAACGATTTGGCCATCAAACACGGTTGCGCATCCAATACCGGCGCCGGCGTCAAAGAGGAGGAAGCTGCCTCGCTCCGGCGCATGGTTGAACCAAATTTCGTGGAGTGCGCGGGCATAGGTGGCATCAGCAATCTGGACAGTCAAAGCAAAGTTGTCCTCAAAGAATTTTCGGATATCGAAATAATCCAGCGCGGGAAATGCAGCGACATTGCCCAAAATCCTGCTTTCGCCAGAGAATGGGCCGAAGGTCGCTATGCCGACCCCAAGAAGTTTTTCTTCTTCACATGCGTCCAAGAGACGCCTGGCGACCAACTCCATGGAATGAACAAATTCCTCAATGCCGAGCTGCTCGCTTAGAAAAACTTCTTCCCGGACGAGAATGCGCCCTTTTAAATCGGTCAGGATGCCGGTGATTCGATGTGGCGATAGCTCAATGCCGACAGCCTTCTTCCAGTCCGCAACCAGTTTGATTTGCTCACGGGGACGGCCGCCGTTGGATTCGGAAAGCCCGGCAGTCGCCAAAATCCCTTTTTCAATCAGATCACGGGTGATCCGCGTGACCGCCGTGCCAGGACAATGCAGCTCCTGAGCCAGCTCAACACGCGAAAGCATATCATGGGTGCGGAGCACATTCAGGGCGGAAAGCGTGTTGCGCAAACGGATGTTCTTTAATTGTAAAAGACCTTTCGCACACATGCAACCATGACTCTTTTCTTTTCTCTTGGTAAAAAATTGACGGGAAGGAAACCAGAACAAACAGGAGAAAACGGCTGAAATATAACATTCACTAGATAAACAATAGCCAGTAAGAAACATAATCTATAATTTATTTGGAAATTTACAAGAAAAATGACTTGACAAGGAAAAAATCGCCCATATAATAATCAAGTGAAAATAAGTCCTGCGTCAAGTTTTCGTTATGGCAGCCAAGAGATAAGGAGTTGCGATGAAACCATCAGTGGACCTTTCCGGCAAGTTAGCTTTAGATGGCGGTGTTGCGGTCAATGCCGAGCCTTTTCCGCCGTGGCCTTCGTTTTCTGAGAAGACGTACCAGAAGCTGTCCGAACCTTTGCGGACGGCGCGTTTGAATTACTGGAGCGGGCCATACGGGCAGCAATTTGAGCAGGCTCTTGCCGATTGGCATCAGTCTCGCTATTGCGTGACTACGGTCAATGAGCACGGCGCCTTTCATTTGGCGTTGGCGTCACTGGGCGTAGGCCCCGGCGATGAAGTGATTTGTCCTTCGTACATTTATTTCCCTCCGATTTTTTCGATTTTGCAATTGGGCGCTTTGCCGGTATTTTCCGATGTAGACTGCTCTCACACTCTTGATCCGCAAGTCATTGAGGCGAAGATCACGGCTCGTACCCGCGCGATTATCGTTGCTCACATGTATGGGATTGTGGCGGACATGGATGCAATCATGGCCATTGCGCGGAAGCACGGCTTGCATGTCCTCGAAGACTGCACAGAATGTTTTGGCGGGCTTTACAAAGGCAAAAAAACGGGCACTGTCGGTGATGTTGGCTGTTTCAACCTGTGTCATACGAAGCACCTTGTCACCGGCGGGGAAGGCGGTGCGATTATCACCGACAATCCTGACATCCACCAGACTTGTTTCTCCTTGCGTGATTACGGCTTTGACACCAGCAATGGCCTGGACATGATCAAGGCGGAGCAGGAACATTTATACATTCACAACTGCATTGGCAGCAACTACCGGATGACGGAACTTCAATCCCTGATCGGCTCCTGCGAACTTGAGCGGATGGACTCATGGAATCTGCCGCTGCGCAGAAGAAACGGTCAATACCTGATTGACGCCCTGAAAGACCACCCGCTTGTGCTGCACACCCCATATGACAGCGAGGAACGGCGCAATTCGTTCTGGTGGGCGCCCTTTGTCCTTGACCTTGAGCAACTGAGCGTTTCGCTGAAGCAATTTCTGGCGGCCATGAGCGCCGAAGGGGTTCCTGTGTACGGCCCCTTGTGGCCGGAATTGTACAAGGAAGAGGTTTTGCGGGAGAAACGGGGATGCGGTTCTGACAATTACCCATTCAACACCCCGGCGGCAGCGAAGATGGACTATGCGAACGTAGAGTGCCCTACCGCAAAATGGCTGGCGGAAAGAACTATTTCATTTTTTGCGCACCCTGTCTATGAAATCAGCCACCTGGAAAAATATGTGGCAGCATTCAACAAAGTCGCAAAAGCATACATGAAATAAGAATCAACCAAAGAAATTGGTCGACAGGGAAAGGAAAAGACTATGCAGCTGGAAAAATTTACTGAGCAGGAAATCGCGCGTCTGGAAAAGAGCGCCCGCGAGCGGATCATCACCCACTGGGCCAACAATGAGGACCTTGCCAAGGAACCCAAGATTTTCATCGGCGGGGAAGGCTGTTATCTTTATGACATCAGGGGAAGAAAAATCCTGGATACGTTCTCGTCTCTGATCACGACGGCGATCGGGCATGGGCGCAAGGAGATCAAGGAGGCCATCGACCGCCAGCTGGATGCACTGGAGTTTTTCCCCAATTACCATGACGGCTTCACGGTGCCGCAGATACGGCTTGCGGACAAGATTGCGGAAATCACTCCCGGGGACCTGGAAGTGTGTTTTTTCCTGAGCAGCGGCTCAGAATCGAATGAGACCGCCTTGCGTCTGGCCCGTCAGCACCACTGGGCTAATGGCAAGGCTCACAAATACAAAGTGATTGCGCGGCGCGGCTCCTATCATGGTACGACCTTGGGAACAGCTTCCTATACCGGCTTTACGTCTCTGCGCGAATGTTTCGAGCCGCTGCTGCCAGGGGCTTTGTTTGCGCCGCAAGTAAAGTGCCACGATTGCGAACTGGGGTGCAAGCCGGAAACATGCGGACTGCGCTGCCTGAAAGCCGTCGAAGACCTCATCAAATGGGAAAACCCGGACACGATTTCGGCGATGATCATGGACCCGCTGCCAGGCTCGAACAGCGGCTATCCGCCGCCGCCAGAAGGCTATCTGCAAGGAATCAGAGAACTCTGCACTAAGCATGATATCTTCCTGATCTTTGACGAAGTCCAGACCGGCTTCGGCAAAACCGGCAAATGGTTTGCCTGTGAAAATTGGGGCGTCACGCCGGATGTGATGAGCATCAGCAAAGCGATTACCAGCGGCTACCTGCCCTTGGGCGTGATGGTTACCACGAAGAAAATCGCCTCGGTGTTCAACGAGAAGCCCGGCGCCGAATTCCGAAGCGGCAGCACCTTTGGCGGACATACGTTGTCCTGCGCCGCCGCTCTAGCCAATATCAAGATCATCGAAAAGGAAAACCTGGTCGAACGAGCCGCAGAAATCGGCCGATACCTGACAGAGAAATTTGCCGAACTCAAGGCGCGCCACCGGATCGTTGGCGAAGTGCATGGCATGGGAACGCTTTGGGCCATCGAATTGACGGCGGACCAGGCGACCAATAAGAAACTTGATGTTGACGCCGGCACATTTGTCCGGGATTGGTGCTGGAAGCACGGCATGATCTTGCGCAACAATGGCAATATCCTGGTCATTGCGCCGGCTTTGATCATCACCAATGAAGAACTCGACCGGGTCGTCGATTATTTGGACCAGGCCATCCCAGCGGCCATGAAGCATTTCAATCTGTAAATATGCGGGCATTGCAAAGAAATTGGCGTCGACTGCGAGCATCCGGCAACGCACCGACGCCGCTGTGTTTTCAAGCATTAACTTAGGCCATGCTTTCGGTGTGCTTTTTTGGAATGCGGGTTGCAGCTTGATTTTTTTTATCATTTCGTTAATTTAACTAAAGATACATAATATGGACACAGAAATTTGGTGATTAGCGTTTGTTGTATAGACGCTATGCAGCAAGGCAATTTTATTTGATTACTGGCGGTCTGTAACACAATAAAAATCAGGTAAAACAAAAGCTTAAACTTCACGAATAACCCTGCATACTGCAATGCCCGGAGGGGCTTGCGTTTCTAACCATTTCATCCGTCGTGCATAGGAGGTCACGAATCATGTCAAACCAGCAAGAACTTTACGCCCGGGTCGCGCAGGCAGCCAATTATCAGCGCACGCTGCAAAGCCTTGCCAGCCGCCGAAAAATCAATCCTTACCAAGACGCATTTGCCAGCGCCGAGTACTTGGAGCTGGTTCGCGATAATGTGCAAGACCTGGACGCAGCCCTGGCAAAAGTCTATGACGGCATCCTCAATGCTCCGGCTGACGGACCCGCTCATTTCAGTCGCGAAAACACCTGGGTCTGGGGCGGACCTACTCCGTCCTGGGGCGGCTCCATGGCTAAGGATGCTTCCATTCAGGCCGCCAATTACTTCGGCTTTGACAATGTGATGTACGTCTATGGCCCTCATACCGAGGAAATGTTCGAAATCCACAAAAATTGCCGTAAGATTATCTGCCACTTGGGAGGAAACTGCCGCACCGAAGGCGCACAGCAGCTTGGCGATGTAGAAGAAGCCGAAAACCTCAGCCGTATGTCCCTCAAGTATCCAAATATCGTCGGTGGCGTGATTGACGACATGATAGGGAACTGCGGCGCCCGTTACTCCCGCAATCTCTACATGGAAATGCACAAGGCCCTGAAAGCCCACAACCCGAAGCTGGAAAGCTACAGCGTCGTTTACACTCATGAACTTGACTCTCCTATGCTGCAAGCCTTCCGTAATATGGAATTCCCTGACCGGATTATCCTCTGGACTTGGAATAAAAATGATCTTCCAGGCCTCGAAATGAATGTCGAAAAGACCCGATATCTCTTCCCCGGACGAAAGATCATGATGGGACTCTTCATGTTTGACTACGGCCTGACTGTCCTCCCGAATGATCTGCCCTCCATCGCGTTCCAGCTCGAAATGTCCCGGCGTCTCCTCAAACAGAACAAAATCCACGACATTGTCATTCTCGGAGACCGCGAAATTAACAAGTGCCCTGCTGTCGCAGAGTATATCCGGGAATTTTTCAAAAAGGAATTTGCGGCGCCATGCAATAGCAAAGGAGCATGATTTTTGCTGAGGTGCGAAATGTTGTGATGAATACTTGTATGCCTTCAGGCATCGTACGTAGTTCAAGCTTTAGCCTGCCGTATGTCCCTCGCTTGCAGGAGCATGTAGTTCAAGCTTCAGCTTGCCGTACGTAGTACAGGCTTTAGCCTGCCGTATGTCCCTCGCTTGCAGGAGCATGTAGTTCAAACTTTAGTTTGCTGTATGTCCCGCAGGCTTTAGCCTGCCAAC
>JAAZKI010000078.1 GCA_012799905.1 Lentisphaerota bacterium
CGAGGGGGGCTACGCATGTAGTTCAAGCTTCTGCTTGCCGTGTGTCCCTCGCTTGCAGGAGCATGTAGTTCAAACTTTAGTTTGCTGTATGTCCCGCAGGCTTTAGCCCGGGGCGAGGCGCGCTCCGTTCAGTGCACGGGCTTTAGCCCGGGGCGAGGCGCGCTCCGTTCAGTGCCCGGGCTTTAGCCCGGGGCGAGCCTGCGTCACCGGCTTATTCGCCGCTCCCTGCCAGCGGTATTGACAACTTGAAAAACTTAACTGCGTTATCATGCGCGATCTTGGTGAACACCGACTGGCTGATGCGCTTCTCATCCCGCCAACGCAACAGCAATTCGCGCATCTTGTACCGATGATTCGGCCCGCACGTATCCGTCCCGAAAAACAGCCGATCCTGGAACTCCGTCAAAAACTTCGGGCCATAATCCTCATCGCACGCCAACGGCGTATAGGCATCAGAGAGCTCGCCGTACAAATTCTCATAGTAGCGGAAGAACTTCGGCACCACGCCTTCTTCCTGGATCGGGCCAGTCAATGGCCGCATCCGCGCCTGGCCGCCTTCCGGAAAAAATGGCGGCTTGCGCTGAGCCGGCGACTCCAACCGCCCAATTTCATACCAGAATACCGGCCCGTGCGCAATGAAATTGAGCTTAGGAAACCGCTGCAAGCTATGCTCCAGCTGCGGCATCCCGGGTTCGTCATACAAGCCAAAATCGCCGCCGTGCTGGTCTGAGCCGTCAAACGTCACCGGCATCCCCACCGCCTGCGCGTGCTTGAACAAATTCTGCACCATCGGATCGCGCATCGGAATATTCGGCATAATTTCACCCACGCCAAGGCAGCCCTTGTCTTTATAATACCGCAGAACCGTGTCCAGCGGTGCGTCGCACGCATTTGTCAACAACCGCGGATCGATATTGCAAAATGGCAGAAAACGCCCCGGATAATCCGCGCACATATCCAGGATGTCCTCGTTCGCCTGCGGAAAATAAATCTCCGGACTGACAATCGGCAGGATGAAGCCGCACTTGATATCGGCTTCGTCATACAACTTCAGCAGCTCCTCCGCCGTACAAAACCGGCAAACAAACGGAACTGGCCGACGATACGCGTGCGCATGAATGTCAATGAACATGGCTGTTGATCCTCCTGCAATGAACTACACGTGGTTTCAGCGCCAGACATGCCTGGGATAGCGACGGGCTAACTCAGGCTTTATGCGAGGGTAATGCACATCCCAAAAACGCTTTAGGTCATCCGTGATTTGCACGGTTCGATAATTCGGGGCCAGGATGTCCAGGAGAACAGGAACCGCTCCTCCTGCCACCCGCGGCGTCTCCGCCATATCATAAAAATCCTGGATTCGCGACCGTCCCTTTGGCGTCTGACCCGGCGTGTACTCCAAGCGCATTCGACGGCCGCTCGGCAAAATGACCTGGGCCGGCGCCATCGTCTCCACAAACTGCACCTGCGAGCGCGGCATAAGCTGCCGAACCGCAGCCAGGCATCCCTTGTTCTGCACCGCCCGGTAGCTCGTCTCTCCAGCGCACAAGAGCCGATGCACTTTCGCGCGGTCGCTCTCATCATACAACGGCAAGCCATACTCTGGAAACATCTCGGCCAGCCAACGCACGCGCGCTATCCAACGCTCGACCTCGTCGTCCCATCCGGGCAAAGCCAGCTTGCCCTCGTCCAGCAAATTGGCCAAAATCTCCGCTGCTGCCTCCGGGTCCGGGTCCTGCCGCACCTTCTCCTCCAGCACCACCCCCAGACACGACAAAGACTGCCGCCGAACCACTTGCTGCTGACTTTCGTCCCAAACAGCAATATCCGTCTCTTCCCAGGCATCCGGGAAAAAATCCCACAGCCATTGCTCGCGAACCCCGCTTACCAAAGACAAAATCGTCTTTGTCCCCGGCTGGGACGCCTGGCCAGTCTCGCGAGCCTCGCACGCCAAAAACAATGGCTCGTCACGAACAACGCTCTCACGCGATAACTCAGCCAAACGACGACCCGACAACTCGCAAACCAACGTGCCCTGATCACGACGACGAGCCAACCGATCCGGAAAAACCCGCAGCAAACACTGCAAAAAAGACAGCTCCGATTCCTGGCTTGAACCGCTGTCGCCCCAAAGACGGCGACTCTCAGACAAAAAATCCTGCGCCGCCCGCATAACGTCACGCGCTGCCCCGGCATTCAAGCCAAGGCCAACGCACTGCTGAGAGTCAAACCGAACCTCCTGAGCCACCCGCAGCAGATGAAACGTCTCCAGAAAATCAGACTCTGGCAACGACGCCTGCCGCGCCCGCCGCTTGGCCTCTTGGCGACGACGCGTGCCCTGCGAACGCGGCGTCTTTGACGAAGACATCCGCACCGGACGCTCACTCAAAATCGCCGCTGCCAGCGACGCCTCCTCCATGCACCCTTCCTGAACCCCCAGCCAAAGCAGCAGCGCCAGGCGTGGATGCGCCGGCGCATGACGCAAATCCTCCCCCAGCGCTGTCAAAGCCCCGGAAGCATCGACCAGACCAAGCTGACCCAATAACTGCCGCGCCGCTGACAACGCCCGCTCCGGCGGCGCTTCAAACCACGGAAAACTCCCCGGCTCAGAAAATCCATACGCCATGACTGCCAGCACTGCCTCTGCCAAATCAAGCCGCTGAACCTCAGGAATCGACTGCGATGGCTTGGCCGAATGTACTATCTCAGACCATAAACGAATGCAGGTGCCAGACGCCTCACGGCCAGCCCGACCCGCACGCTGATCCGCTGAATCACGCGCAATCGGACGTGTCTCCAGCAAGTTCACGCCACGCCCGGAATCGTGACGCGCTATCCGCGCCAACCCACTGTCAATCACATGACGAACGCCCGGAATCGTCAGCGACGTCTCCGCAATATTCGTCGCTATAATGACCTTGCGGCGATCCGAAGGCGCCATGACCTGGCGCTGTTCCGCCGGCGGCAAATCACCATACAGAAGATGTATCGACAATTCCGACGCCATTGGCAAACGCCGACACTCTTCGGCCGTGGCCCGAATCTCATATCCTCCGGGCATGAATATCAGCACGTCGCCGGGAACATCAGCTTGCAGCAACCGCCGCAAAGCCTGCGCTGCCGCCATCGGCGCTCCCTGGTTCGCTGGCAACGGCGAATACATAATCGACACCGGATAGGAACGACCTTCCGCATGCACATGCGGACAATCGCCCAGGTAAGCCTGCAACGGCGCGGCCGCCAGCGTCGCCGACATCACCACCAAGCGCAAATCCGGACGCCGCGTCTGCACGCAATGCCACGCCATTGCCAAGCCAAGGTCGATATTCAAACTGCGCTCGTGAAATTCATCAAAGACAATCGCCCCAACGCCTTTTAGGCTCGGGTCGCTGATCAGCAGACGTGTCAGGATTCCCTCGGTGATAAAAAGAATCTTCGTCTGCCCTGACACTGCGCGTTCATATCGGGTTTGGAAACCCACCAGTTCTCCTGGTGCGCCGCCGCATTCCGCAGCCACTCGTTCCGCCAGCATCCTCGCGGCCAGCCGTCGCGGTTGCAAGACCAAGATTCGTTGCCCTTCTGGCAGTGACAGACCTTCTTCAATAAAACGCGGTATCTGCGTTGATTTGCCCGAACCAGTCGGCGCCGTGACCACCACCCGTCCAGCCTCCCGCAGCTGCGCAATGAACTCATCTTTGATCGCATAAATGGGAAGCATAACACTCATTCAATTCACGGTTCCAAATTATTCTAAACCAAAACGCCCCTCGCCCCTCGCTCGCCCCTCGCCCCTCGCTCGCCCCTCGCCCCTCGCCCCCGCTGCGCGTCGGCGAATGCGATAGCCATGACGGACAGCGTAGTCCAAGCTCATCTCGCCCCTCGCCCCTCGCCCCTCGCCCCTAAAAAAAGCCCCTCGCCCCTCGCCCCTAAAAAAAAAGCCCCTCTCGCCCCTAAAAAAAAGCCCTTCCGTCTAGTGCCGGCACTTTAGTGCCGGAATTCACGCCTCCCGCTTTTTATCCCTCAGCACCGCAGCTTGCGGCAACTTCTTGTAAAAATCATCCAGCGGGTAGCATCCCGAGATCAGCCCGCTCCGGGGTGCGTTTGTGCAATCTCCAAGCGTACGACATATCCGCCGCCTGTCCAATGGCCGACCCGACAGAGAATCCGTGCATATCTCCGGATACGACAACACCATACGGCCTATCCCGACAAAGTCAGTCCAGCCCTTTGCCACCGCATACTCCGCTGCGTTCGGCAAATAATCTTGCAGACAAGTATAACCCGAACCAACCACCATCACGTCCGGACAAAGCTCCTTAAACCGCCGAACCGACGCCAGATGACGCGCGACATTGTACAACGGATGCTCTGGCATCTCATAGCCGTCAAGCACAGGATAATACGCCGGGCGCTGCACGTGCGGATTATAGTACGGGCTTCCCACCGTCGCACAAATCAAGTCAACCCCATATTTCTGCATCAGCTTCACCAGCGCCACTGGCTCGCGCAAATCCGGGTCCATGCCCCTCCCCGTGCCATCTCCGCCAAAAGCGTACGGATAAGCCCCCTCCCAACCCATCGGCTCGCCAATCCCGTCCGCCCTCTTCTGATACGGCAAAAGGTCAAAAATACTGATGCGCGACGAAATCGGATAACCAGGACAAGCCCGCGCTATGCCATCGGCTATCTCCCGGAAAAAGCGCGTCCTGTTTTCAAATGAACCGCCATACGGGCCCGGACGGTCATGCGCCGTCAAAAACTCGTGCGCCAAGTATCCATGCGCCTGCTTGATGTCAACAAAGTCAAATCCGGCTGCGCGCGCCAAAACCGCCGCCTCGATAAAATGTTCGACAATGTCGCTGATCTCGTCATCGCTCACCACATTCGCTGCTGTATTCTCGAATTTGATATCGAGCAGCGGATGCGCATACGCTGTCCGCGATTCCCGGCGGTACGCGTCATTTGGATACGAATAGCGCCCGGAATGTGTCAATTGAAGGCCAATGCAGAAGTCATCTGCCCGACCGAACTTCTCCGCATGAACTCGTCGCATTTCGCTGCAAAGTTCTTTCAGGGCTGAGAAAGTATGTTCCGCCACCCACAGCTGCTTCGGGCTGCTGCGTCCGGAATGCATCACTGCCGCTGCTTCTGTCCCATAGAGCAGCTTTGCGCCGCTGCCGGCAAAACGCAGCCAGCGCCGACGCGTCATTTCGCTTGGCGTACCGTCATTTTGGCAGTCCCAGCCTTCCATCGGCAAAATCGCCCAGCGATTGCCAATCTCACGCCCACAGCAACGAGCCGGCTGCGCCAAGGCGGCAGTGCCATCCGACGCCACCTGATCGACCAGGCCGATGTCATAGCCTTGCTCAACCAGAAATTGCCGAAACTCGGCAACCGTCTTAAACTCAGTAATTTTGCGATATTCAGGTTGTCTCATAGCAATCAACAGCATCCCAACAGTAACACGCGTGAACTTCTCTTCCGCCAGCCCCGGCCGCAACGCCGCCAGCGCGGCCTCGCCTCAAAGCCCGGTCTGGTACTCCGTAATCACCGTCAAAGACGTGACCGCCCCTGGCAACAGCGCCGACGGCGCACCGCCCGCAGCCTCAATCTCCATAAAGCCAGACGGATCGCAATAAGCGCTCAGGCAGACTGGACGACCGGTCGGCGCAGCACTTGGGTCGCGGTCAGCAATGTCAATATATTCCAGCCCCGACGCCAGCGGCAGCGCCGTCCGCCGAGCCTGAAAACCACGTCCGCGATCCACAAACACAAGCTCCTTCACCTGCGGCGACAAGCCCAGCTGAAAGCGAAAATCCGTCTGCATCGACACTATCGTTGTCGCCCCCTCTTGACGCCGAAGACTTCCGCTGTCCCAGTCATACAAATCCCAGATATCGTCCGCTGTCACCGGCGCAATTCTCAGTTCGCAATCTGGCCCGCAATCGAACTGACAGAGCGTCCACGGCGCCAGCAGGCACTGCGTTGAGTCATACTCCCGCGTCCCCAGGTAGCCGATTGACTCAATGACCTTCACCGTCATGGTGCGACCCGAGGTTGACACATCCACCTCACGCGAGAACAGACACGGCAGGCCTATTCCCAACGCATTGATGAGGTCGACTTCCGCCGACATCAGCGCCGATGTTCCGGTGCATTTCTTCACCTGCCACCGCGCATTGGTCAATCCCGGCGGGACTCGCCAGCCATCGGTCGAGTATTCATAGCCCAACCGCGACCCTTCCGGCGCTGGCCAAAAACCATCGCCTCCCGGATTGAGATAGCCTTCGCGAGTGCTAATGCCGCACAGCGCCTCTGCATTGACGCGATTGCGCACTTTGCCATCCTGAATCGCAAACAACCGCCCCTCCACATCAAGGGCTGCGACAACGCCTTTCTGCTCATCTCCCACCACATGATACCGGCGACCGGCCTGTTCCAGCAAGGCAATCAAATCACAACCCAACATGGCTTAGTTTCCTTCTTCTGTTTTATGTTGACTATCTCTGGAGAAACGACTTTTCCGGCGACTTACAGCCTCCTTTTGTGCGCCATCTTTTTAAAACCGGGGCTTTGGTCTAACCTATAGTTACAATATAACTCGTTATCGGCTCTGCGCCATTGCATACTGACCCCGAATGAAGCTTGCTTGGAATGACACTTACCCCGAATGACGCTATATTGAGATGTATGATTAAGCTTGCCGTATGTTGCAGCTCTGAAGGATGCTCACAGTGGACGGGGTGGACATTGTGGACATTGTGGACGGTAGTAGTTCCCCTCGCCCCTAGCCCCTCGCCCCTCGCCCCTAGAAAAAGCCCCTCGCCCCTCGCCCCTAGCCCCTCGCCCCTAAAAAAAAATGACCACACCTACTCGCCTCAACACCCTGATCATTGGCAGCGGCGCTTCCGGCCTTGCCGCCGCCGTTTTTCTGCACCGTCTTGGCGTCAAAGACATCGCCATTTACACCGACGGCTTACAGCGCGGCACCAGCCTCAATGCTGGCAGTGACAAGCAGACCTACTACAAGCTCGGCCTATATGGCGCTGAACCTGACGCGCCTGTCCTGATGGCCAAGGACCTCTCTGCTGGCGGCGCCATGCACGGCGACATCGCCCTTATCGAAGCAGCCGCCTCGCCGCTCACCTTCGCCAATCTGGTTCACCTCGACGTGCCCTTCCCGCACGATGAATTCGGCCAATACATCGGCTACAAAACCGACCATGACCCCAAGCGTCGCGCCACCAGCTGCGGCCCCTACACCTCCCGCGAAATGTGCCTGTCTCTTACCGCTGAAGCCAAACGACTCAACATCCCCATCCAGGAAAATCGCATTGCCGTCGAACTTCTCACTGACAAAGGCCGCTGCCGCACCACAGGCGCCATCTTTATCAACACCGCCCAATCCGCTCAAGGGGGCCAGTGTTTCGAAATCGTCCAGGCTGAAAACATCATCTTTGCCACTGGCGGTCCAGGCGGCATGTATGCGGACAGCGTCTATCCTGTCCAGCACACTGGAAGCATCGGCTTAGCCTTCGAGATTGGCGCTCAGGCCGCCAATCTCGCCGAATCGCAGTTTGGCCTGGCCTCCACCAACTTCCGCTGGAATGTCTCTGGCAGCTACATGCAGGTGCTCCCCCGCTTCATCTCGGTTGACGACCAAGGCGTCACCCGCGAATTCCTCCGCGACTACTTCCCATCCCTGCCTGACCTGCTCAATGCTGTCTTCCTCAAAGGCTATCAATGGCCATTTGCTGCTGGGCACGTGCCCGGCTCGTCTCTGATCGACATCTTCGTCTACGTTGAATCCATTGAACGCGGCCGCCAAGTCTTCCTCGACTACCGCTCTGACCCGCCTGACTTCGACTTTAACGCCCTGAACCAGGAAACCCGCGACTATCTGACCAAGAGCGGCGCTCATCTCGGCAAAACGCCCTTGCAGCGGCTTGCCGCCCTCAATGCGCCGGCGATCAGCCTTTACCACGACCACGGCATCGATCTGGCCACAGAGCCTCTTCCCATCGCTATCTGCGCCCAACACAACAACGGCGGGCTTGCCGCTGACCTCAACTGGGAATCCACCAACCTCAAGCACTTCTTCCCCATCGGAGAAGTCAGCGGCACCCACGGCGTCACCAGACCTGGCGGCAGCGCCCTGAATTCCGGACAAGTCGGCGCTTGGAGAGCCGCCCAGGCCATCGCCCTGAAATACCAAGAAAAAACGATCAATGACGAGGACTTCCTCGCCCAGGCCAAGGAATCTCACCAGCGCTTCTCCAAGCCCCGGCCAGCCACGCCCCCTGCCCCGTCAGACTGGCGTGAGGACAGGCTAATTCTGCAACAGCGCATGAGCCGCGCCGGAGCCTTTGTCAGAACCAAGGAAAAAGCAGTCCAGGCTCGCGACGAAGCCAGAAAGCAATTCATCGCCATCAAAAATTACGACCTCACTGCCTTGACAGACGCTGTCGCTATCGCCGAAACCATCCGCAACCGCCAATTCTGCCTGGCCCAAGTCTACTATCTGACCGCCATCATCGAACAAATCGAAAAGATTGGCTCACGCGGCGGCGCCATCGTCATCGACCCCGAAAATGGCGCCCATATCCACCCTGCCTTGCCGCCGCATTGGCGCCTAAAGCCGGAAAATACCGCCTGGAGGCAAAAAGTCATGCTCTGCCAACCAGACGGCGACGGCAACCCCGTCATCACCTGGCAGGACTGCCGTCCTGTCCCCACCACTGACGGCTGGTTTGAAACCGTCTGGAAAAACTTCCGCGAAACCAGACGCAGTCTTTAGCGAAGGCTCCAGCGGGGCCGCCAGAACACAGCCCAGGGCAAGCGAAGCGCAGCCCTGCCTGAAGGCTGTACTACGTACGTGGCGCTCCAGCGCCTATCATCCAGCGCCCGCCTGTATGTGCGCCTCCGTCCAGTGCCGGCACTTCAGTGCCGGAATTCGCCCCTCGCCCCTCGCCCCTAAACAAAAGCCCCTCGCCCCTCGCCCCTCGCCCCTCGCCCCTAAAAAAAGCCCCTCGCCCCTAAAAAATCAAGGGCCGCTGCAAGTTTTTACGCTTGCAGCGGCCCTTGTGGTTTAGGGTTATGGTTTCAGGCAGGTATTATTTGCTGCCGTCATACCAGGTGTAGGAATCATCCAGGTCGTTCAGGTTGAACTCGGTCGGGGTGACGCCTTCGGGCAGGCCTTCGATCACTCCTTCGCCGTCCAGGATGTGCTCAATGCTCATGTTGCCAGGCTCTTCATCGAAGTAGGCACGGACGTGCGGGAAGTAGAGGAAGTTGAAGTGCCAGCTCTGGGAGATGTAGCGGTCTGCCAGATCACGCACCTCACGGCTGAAGCCGCCTTCGGCGCGATCGATCTCGATCAGAGCTTCTTCCGAGCCGCCCCAGACCATGGCGTTCCACCAGATCAGTCCCGGAGGAGTGCTGGTATCGCCGAGGTAGTGGATGCTGCCGTCGCCGGACTCGCCCATCATGAATACCCAGATGCTGTCATGCTTGCCCGAGAAGGCCGGGGAACCATCAATGGCTCCGACATTCACGTCGCCGCCAGCGCTGACGTCAAACGGATTGCCTCCGCTCGGATCGCCAATCCGGTCGCCGGTCCACAGCGTGATGTCGCCAGCAGCAATCAGGTTGTACATATTGGTGTTCGACGAATCCTGAATCTCGCCCAAAGCGTAGATGAAGATGTCGTTGCCAGCCAGGACAGACTCTGACGCGAAGCTGCCACTGCCGGTCAGTTCGAGCTCAACGTCGTAGTCCGAAACGATGGAGTTATACCGGGCGTTCAACCTGCGTGCCTTGATGATGACCGAGTGGGCATCGTCTTCAACGCCGTTGACCACGCCCTCGTCCAGGGCATGCGCCTTGAAGACATCGACAAAACCCGTAGCATCCACGTTGACGTCGCCGTCGTAGGCGTAGACCTCATTCAGATTCAGATCATTGCCCTTGATGAAGATGTCGGAGTCGATGCCTTCAGCCCTGGCGACCAGGTCGGTCAAGGTTGCGGTCAGGTTGATGTCGATGTTGGCATTGGTGCCGGTCGTCTTGACCGTCACGTCGCCGGACTCGATGTCAGCTGCGGTGACCGAGCCGACGGCCTCAATGTCAACCCAGTCGGAAGCCGTCAGCTTGCCGTCCAAGTCAACCTTGCCGCCGGTGTTCGCTTCGATGGTCGCGGCATCAATGGTGCCGGTGTCGCTGGACAGGATGTCACCATTCATGCTGGTGAGCGTAACGTCAGCAGCCGTCAGCGCGGCATTGATGTCGATCCGGTCATCCTCAGTCTCCAGGTTGATCTCGGTTGCCGCCGTAATCGGGGCATGGACTTCCAGCTCGCCGGTCTCGGCATAGACCGTCACTCCGCCGGTAGTCGCCGTAATCGGACCTTCCAGGATGGCCTCCTCGTAGGTATAGATGTCAACATCCCTGCCCGCCAGCATCGTGCCGGTGGAATGCAGCCAGCCTTCCGCAGCAATCGTGATGTCGCGACCAGCGTTGAGGGAGCCAGCCATGAAGACATCGTTTTCCAGGGCGACGATGGTGAGGTCGTTGCCGGCTTCCGCCGTGGTGCCGCTGCTCAAGCCAATCGAGCCATGCTTGGACACGATGTCCAGGTCGCCATCCTCAGCCTTCAGGGAGATGAAGTTGCCGGTGCTGCTGACGTCGCCGTAGGCAGTAATAGCCACGTTGTCGCTCGCGAACACCGAACTCGAGGTGGTGAAGACCAGGTCGCCGGCGGCGGAGTCGATAATGACATCGCCGTCATAGGCGGACACCGAGCCGTCGAAGATATGGGCGCCGCTGCCCTGGGTCTTGAGGGTGACCGAGGTACCAGCCGTCAAGCCGTCGACGGTCACATCCTGGTTGCTCACATTGAGCAGGTTGATCAGGCCAGTGTCGCCGGCGCGGGCAAGCAACTTCTGCGTCGAGATATCCAGCGCATTGTCGGCCGTGCCGATGGAGCCGGAGGCCAGGAGGGTGAGCTGCGGCGTCACAATGTCGAGGATCGTGTCATCGGCCGAATCCAGGATGTCGCCGCCGTTGTCAGTCTGGATATACGCCTTGCGACCGGCGCTGACCAGATCAATCTTCAGATCGTCGGTTTCCACCAGCTTGAAGTCGTAGGCCACATCGGCCTTGACCTGCTCAATCGTCGTTCGCAGGTCGACGTTCTGGGCCGTGGTGATGATCAGGTCCTTCGCCGTGACCGCGACCGTGCCGCTGGCAACCGGCCCGATGTCGGCCGCCGCGGTCAGCGTGACCGTCTGGCCGTCAGCCGTGATGTCAACCCGCATGTCGCCATTGCCCTGGGTCAGGAACACATCGTCGCTGGCAGTAACCGTGAACGCGGTGTCGCCGTCATTTTCGCTGACGATGTTGACCAGGCCGCCGTTGACAACCGTGATGGTTTCAGCGCCCAGGACTCTGACTGCGGAGGCCGCACCGATCTGGGTGTCGGCATCAGCCACGAACTCGTCAAACGTGACCTCGTCAGCCCGCAGGCTGCCGCCGTCAATCGCGGTGGCCTTGACTTCGATGCTGCCGTCGGCCTGGCTGACCAGGACGTTGGAGTCGACGATGCTCGTCGAGCTGAGCTTGGCGTTAGTGCCGACGCGGACCAGAATGGCCTGGATGTCGTCGGCGCCAGTCAAGTCTGCCGTCGCAGCGTCAAACGCCGTGCCGCGGATTGACGTGGCCGACACGGTGGTCGCGTCTGTCGCAATCAGGCTGCCGCCAGTGATTACGCCGATGTTGTCAACCGCCGTGATCGCCCCGGCGCTGACCGCGTCGAGGTTGTCAATATAAGCAGCATTCGTGAGCTCAATGTCTCCGCCTGCCGTCAGGCTGCTGTTGGACAGCGAGCCGCTGGTGGCGATGTCTGCGCCGGCCATCACGCCGGTCTCAGCAATCAACGCCGCCGTCAGGTTGGCGCCGGTCGCCGCCGTCACCGTCGAGCTAAGGATGGCGCCGTCAGCGTCGAGGATGACGTCCTCCGCCTCGGCCGTGAAGGTCGCGCCTTCGATGTTGCCGGAGGCGTCAACCTTCAGGCTGCCCACCTGCGACACGTAGCTGCCGTTCTCGACGTTC